>JAZRHF010000052.1:0-70690 GCA_045644565.1 Clostridia bacterium
GCTTTAACATTGTAACCTTTTCCTGCTATATTCAGTGGTATATCGAAATAGCCTTTTCCGCTATCGGTTACTGTTACGTCGTCCACTTCAAGCGAGGTCATTGAATCACTTGTAAGAAGGCGAAGCTTTACCTTTTTAACACTTTCGTTTGCGTCCTTAGTATATATTCTTATACCTGACAAAGTTTCCCAAGCACCCTTAAAGCTTATATGTATTTCAGATGCTTTATCTGTACCTGCCTGAGGTCCCACAAACTTAAGGTATGTATCAAGATTTCCGTCCAATGCATTTTTCGCATCGTTTACGGAATCAAAGCTTCCCACACCGACCTTAACAGGCATTGCTCCATCGGGAAAGCTGTTTTCAGATGTTGCCGAAACACCTATTGTGAACACAAAAGTTGTCAGCAAAGATAAAGCCATAATTAAAGCTAATATTCTTTTCACTTACAATCCCTCCAATCAGTTAAAGTGATTTATTACGGAGTTGACCATATTCATATCCGCACCCGTCTTACTTACTGTGTATATTCCGTTTCCTAATGATTTAACCTCCCAGCCGTAGCAGTCAGAAATCAATGTGAGAGGGATTAAAAATCTTTCGTTTTCGTAAATTACAGGTGCAGTAAGATTTGACATTTTGCCGTTAATCTTAACCTCATATGAACCTAAAGTTGTACAGCAAGCAATGTTATTTACTATTTCCCTCTTATTCGCCGACAAATCATAATGATAAGTATAGAATTTGTTATTTGACGGATTGTACTCTGTTTTGGAATGTCCGTATTCCATTATTTCGTTGAATACATCCTCTGTCACATAGAGTGTGCCGTTTCTCTCGGTTAATGTATTTCTTATATCTTTTTCATCAACATAGCGCTTCGCTCCGTTGGCGATAAGCTTTTGACTTCCTGCCTTAAGAATGGATGTTGATGAGGCTTTTAATGCATTTCTTGCGCTGTCTTCCAATGCCACCTGCGGAATTTCAGTATAAAGATAATTAAATCTGCCATACGGTGCTACCGAACCATCTGAATATACATTCAAGAAATCCTTGGAGATATCAATACCATCTGTTATCTTAAACTCAAAATCAACTGTTCCCGCTTCATTCAAAAGGCTTCTGTTAGCCGCCATCTGCAGCGAATTCCCCTTAATTGAGTATGCGGCATCTCCCACGCTGCTTACATTCCATACTCCGTCAGCAAATTTAGAAATTTTTCCCATTCCCTCTAAATTAAGGGCATAGTCATAGCCTTCATAGCCTGTTGCATAATTTCTGTCGGAATTAATATAAATTACCAAAGGATATGCTCCATCTGTCTTTATATCATTTTCCGCATTTACAAGGAAGTATAAGTTATTTTCATCGAATGATACCTTTGCTCCCTTTATTGCATTTGAAATTTTTGTGGTATAGTGATACTTTTCTTCGGAGTTTTTATATTTACCATAACTTACTTTGTCTCTTTCATAGTCCTGGTCAAAATTGAAGAATTCAGGACCTACGCCTTCCCAATCCGAAACATCACCGTCAATATTAATAGTCTTTGCACCGGTTGCCAAAGGAGCAGGGCGTACACCCTTATACTTTCTTATCGCATCTGCAAGAAGCATATAACAGTCGTCCTTCAAAGCTCCTCTGACGGGTTCAAAATCACGGCTGTTTTCCATATCAAACTGGTCAACAAAAGCATTTTTATAACGACCGTAATTTTCATAGCGGATAGCGTCCCATTCGTTCCAACCGTCGAACATTACAAATTCAGGATCTACATCCAAAGCAAGAGACATCTGTTCTCTGAAAAAATATGCCTGACGCATACCATCTTTTGAATAGTCCTCTCCGAATGCCTCGGAGTATGCTCTTCCTTTTGCATACTCGTCTGAAAGTGCCCCTGTCTCAGTAGTTCCGTATATAGTAGAATCGTTTATTGCAAGACCGACTGCCACAAATCCGTAGCGACCTGTCTCTTCGTTGTAGTCTCTTAAAACCTGCGGGAAGGTTTCAAGCCACATCCATTCGTCCTTTTTGCCCTCAGTCTTTCTTTTGCCATTTAGCTTAAATGTAAAAAATTCAGACGCTTCTTTATAACGAATCTTTTCCGCTTCAGTATTAAGATAGTTTTCAACCTGGTCGTATCTACCATCTGCAAGAATCAGCGGTTTTCCGTCTCTCATATACCAGATGTCGGAAAAATCCTCGTTTAAGAAGCACGAATGGTATATAGCATTTACTGTAGTTATCGCCCTGTCGGTATAGCCTGACATATATGAAATTTTCGGCACTTTAATCCCTGTTAATTTTGCATCTCTGAAAGCCTTTGCCATTATGTAAAGCTGCGCCTGAAAGGTCACACCGTTATTGGTGTAGTCTAAAAACACCGCATCTACACCAACATTTGCAAGCATTTCCGCATGCTTACGGTATACCCAGTAATCGTTTGAGTCGTAATATCCCAGAACAGGCTCGCCCCAGAAATATATTCCGTTTAAGTCCCACGCTTCGTGGAAATAGTCTTTTTTTGCATCAGGATAGCTTAAAAGAAAATCTGTAACCGAAACGGCGTTTGCATTGGTATTATCTCGCCAGTTCCAGTACATCATACCTACTTCTCTCTTGCCTTCTTTTACGCCACCTGTTTCTTCATAGGTAGCAACCGCCCTGCCGAAACTATCTGTAGCAACCCAGGTATCCGAATAGAAATCCTTAATATAACTGTCCGGCACCTGATTTGCCTTGCTGCTGTGCTGATATACATCCTTTGACAAGGTTATTTCTTTATACTGAAGGAAGTTTCCATGGCTGTCGCTTCCGTAGAGGCTGTAAAAATAAAGGTCGTGAACACCTTCCGTTTTTTCAATAGCAGCCTTAACAGTTACATCTTCATTTTTAAATTCAGGAGAAAAAACCAATGTGCCTATAACCTTGCCGCTCGTAGGAGAGTCTATCATAATCAAAAAGCTGTCTCCGTTAATTTCGGTCAGGTGCATACCATTATATAAGTTGATTTCAACAGAATTTATCCCGGTAAGGTCAACCCCCTTAAATCCGAAATATTCTCCTCTAACCACTCCCTTGATAAGCGTTTCATTTACGGTAAAGTTGCCGTTTTTGAAATCTATGTCAAAGGGCTTAAGCACCAGTTCTCCATTATCTGCCATAGCAGATAAAAGAGAAAAAGACATAATCAAAACAAGAATCAAACATATTATTTTCTTCATAATATACCTCCAATTAATAGCTTTATTGCGAGATTTATCCATCACTTATCTATGTGGTTAATCTTCCCTTCATGCGGTATGTACTCTGTAATATAGCTTCCGTGGACTGTATAGAAAACTTCTTTTTCTTCACCAAAGAAATCGTAATCATCAATTACTTCTCCAATCGTTACCTTTTCTCCGGTTTCAAGTACGGTAGGCTCCGCTCCTTTAACCACATAGCAGATTCCGCCGTCCTTTATCCATTCTTCAATATCCGAGAGCGTATCCTTTGTGATTATTGTATTCTTTGCCAAAAGTAATTTTTTCACAGTTTTAAGATAGCCGTCCTTTATCATAAAACTGTCTGCAATTTCATAGTCGCATCGTTTTCTGAAAAAGCCCATTTCATCGTAAAACTCTCTGATATTAAGTAATTTGCATTGTTCTGCTTCTATAGGATAGAAAACAGCTAAATCGCAAGTAAAAGGCTCTTCTATATCCATTTTCTTAAACTGGTTGTAAATTTCTTCTGCACGTATTATGTTTCCGGGGTCATTGTGCAAAAGAGTTGCATTGTTAGAAATTGTTTCATAAATTGCATCAAAAGCAGTTTCCTTATTAAGAATCAAAGCCGCCTCGATTCCGAACTTTGCTCCATAGAACTTTGCAGCTGTAGAAACTCTTCTTGTAAGTATGTGGTTTTTTGCAAAGCTGCCTCTGAATATAAGTCCTGTCCATCTTGCATACAAATCATACTTTGCCGCAATTTTAGCTGCCCTGCTTTTTATTGTCTGTGCTTCAAGATGCTCATCGGGATGTCCTATCGGAAGACCTATTCTGATAGTCGGAAAATGCTTTCTTATGATTGCACAAACCTTATCAGCAAAGTCAAGAAGACAGTCAACATACCATCTTGAAAAGTCCAGCTTCATGATGACATTTCCTTCTATGGTCATCAGTTCGTCATCAAAGGACTTAACGTTGGTTCCCCATGCTTCGTTTAATTTTTCTATTGTATCATATTTATTATTAAGATAATTTTTGTACTCGGCTCTTGCAAGGTCATCACCGCACCATAAGCAGCCATGATTTTCCATTGTCATAAAGTGATAATGCTTAGTCTCATCAACCGTACAAATCTCTCCGAAATCTCCGTAGATTCCGGCATAGATGAAATCAATATCGTCTCCGAGTTCTCGTTTAAGCATTCCGTAAAGTCTGTCATAAGCTTTCAGTGTCTTTTCATCCCAAAGGCTCATCAATGTGTTTTCTGTACCGTGAACGGCGCATTTTAACATGGTAACATCAGAAAACCATGAAGGAGGATATTGAAACCACGGGAAAATTCCTACACCGATACCATTTTCTTTAAGTATTTTTATGTCATTCTTAACTCTTGAAAGGTCGAAAGTTCCTTTTTCCCTCTCTATTTCTTCCCACACACAGCGAATCTCTATTATTTCTATTCCGTAATTTTTAAGATGCGGAAGACATTCATCGGTAAGTGTTTTTGTCAGCATATTTTCATAGCATTTTTTTCCTACAGGTAGATCCAGTCTCATAGATTCGAGGGGAATACATCTCGAATGATAATACATCTTTTTATCCACAGTAACTTCTCCTTTTTATGTAGGTGCCTTAAAGTTTGACACCTGTACTATATATTATCCAATGAAAAATTTTTCAAAGCATCACTTACCGTCTACAGTATAGCATAATCATAATTTTCACGATATAAAAAATACATCAAAAAATATAACAAAAATGATATATTTGAAAATTATTGTGGATTTTTCCTACTATTTATGGTATTATAATTATAGATATTTTAATTTTAATATTAGTGGTGATATTTAATGTTCGTAGACGAAAAGCTCAAATACACAAACGGAGAAGCCCTTCCAATCCATTGTCTTATCGACGGACAAACTGCAAATTCAAATAAAGCAGGCTATGAACCAAAGATAAAAAACGAATTGCATTACCATAGTTATATAGAATTTATATATGTTTTGGAAGGCGACGTCAAGGTTGTTATCAACGATGAAAAATTCAATTTGGAAAGAGATGATTTTTTCATAATATATGCAGGCGAGCCCCATGGTTTTTATCGCAATGACGTAAATTCCTATAGCTATATGGTGCTAAAATTCCTTCCCGATCTTCTATACACAAAGCTTCAAACAAACATAGAACATAACTATTACATCAATATCAGAGATAATAAGAACTTAAGAGTAATAAAAAACAATTTTGAAATAAAAGAATATATGTCTAAAGCGATTATGCATTTCGATTCCGAAAAATACGCCTCTGAATTTTTTTTACGCTCGGATTTGTTTTCAGTATGTGCAGAAGTACTTTTTCATTGGAACAAAACCAATAAGGAAGTATTGATTAACAATTCCTTGGCAAATATTCAAACACCGATCTTTAAGCTTATGAATAAATTGGAACACTCCTCTGTGCCTATGAACGTGAAAGAAGCAGCAAAATTTTGCAACTTCAGCCAAGGGCATTTCAGCAGGATTTTCAAAACTGTATCCGGAATGACCTTCCATGAATATATACGGAAATTAAAAATAGAAGAAGCTCAAAGACTTTTAGCTTGCACAGATAGCAGTATAACTAGCATTGCACATTCTTTAGGCTACTCTTCCTCAAGCTTCTTCACAAAAGAATTCAAATCCGTAAAAGGCATAACACCTATGCAGTACAGAAAAAAACTAACCAAGATTTAATTACAAGGAGAAAAAAGTTCTTGCCAATGAACATAGCTTGTTATATAATAGCTTTCGCTATCAAGTTAGATTAGCATTTACTCAGCCTCTTCACTAAAACAGTAAAATACCCCTCTTAGCCAGCTTATCGGCCAAGAGGGGTTTCTTATTTTCTACGTATTTATAAACGAGGAATAAATGTTCTAAAACCATTCCCTTATTGTTCATAAAATTCTTTTTTTGTTATGAGATGAAAAATGCGTAAAAAGGAGCTATTTAGAGTAAATAGAAGCAATTCAAAGTTCTCAATATAAAAAAACATCGATTTTTTCGATATTGTTAACCTCCACATCCCGACCCTATCGTCATCAAGTCAGGTGAAAAAATCTTTTATATTTTTTTAAATCGTCAAAATGCGATTTCAGATTTTGGCTTTTGCTATACAAGTAAATAAGTATTATAATTCAAATTGCAGATTCTTCGAAGATTGCAATTAAGGCTATAAAAAAGTTTAATAAATCAAAAAGGGTTATGTAAAGTCTATCCTTGAATTTATATCCTAATAGTGAATAAGGCCGTTTTAGTGTGAATAGGTTAATAGCCAAACCCCTTAAAATGCGGTAATATATCACTTGCAAGCTTGCATATCACCCCTTTAAGGCGACGGATTTGCGACCTCGTCTTTAATCCCATGTCACCTGCCGCAACTGTGATTTTTTCACTTGCAAAATATACAGAAACGTCCTCTTGCTGCAGGTGACAACTATCCCGAAAAAATTACATACAGGAGGATTTTATCTTATGAAGGTTCCATCTTATCTCAGCAAACTTACCAAAAATGTGAGTTTTTACTGTAGCTCCGACAACTCGGAGCGTTTTTACGCCGAATTCACGGATGCAAAAAAAATAAAAAACTTCGTACCTATGGATTCTCAAAAGTTCCTGTCACACATCTTTTCAAGAGCACTGGAGTGTGCTGATGATGATGACATTCCCACACCAGAGTCCATTGTTAAGATTTTGACCTTTTTGTTAATATCAAAAAACAACTTCAAACATGCAAAAGTTTTCAATCGTGTTTCTGGGAATTTATTCAGCGGGAACATTGAATACGACCTCGGAAATATCAAAGGAGAATCCGTAAAAACAGATGCATCAGGCTGGTCAGTTTCTGCACCCAAAAATGGCAAATTCATCTTTACGGATACGAATTTGCCACAGGTAACTCCTTCATACACCTCTGAATCTCCTTTAGAGTTGCTTGCTCCGTTTTTCAACCTAACCGGGGACAATTACATCCTCTTCGTCGTTTGGCTTATTCAGTCCTTCTCTCGCGGAAGCCATCACGCTCTCTTGATTTTTGCAGAACGTGGAAGCGGCAAAACCACATTTTCAAAAATGATTAAAAAAATCTTGGATCCCGGCAAATTTGACGTCACAACGATACCGACGACTGAGGATTCACTCCGAGTTCTGCTACAAAATACTCTTCTTTGCACCTTTGATAACGTCAGCAACATTTCCGACAGCATATCTGACCTTTTCTGCGGTGCTATAACAGGTACGGCTATTGTCACACGTTCTCTTTACACGAACAATTCCACAAATGTTGCGACGCTGCATAACATCATAGTCATCAACGGCATCGGCGTCGTCCCCGAGAGAGATGACCTGGCCGAGCGAATGCTTATAATGCCATTGCATAAGTTATCAGAAACCGAGCTTAAACTTGATGAAGATGTATGGACAAATTTTGAAAACCAGCTTCCTTTTATTCTTGGTTCCATATTTAACACCTTATCTGTCGCTATGCAGAAAATCCAGGATATAGTACCTCAAAAATTACCTCGTATGGCGGACTCCTTCATAGAAATGCTTGCAATCGCCTTAGCTCTCGGTATATCAGAGTCGGAGTTTCGCCGCATTTATAATGCCAACAAAAGACAGCTTGAAGCTGCAAGAATTGGTTCACCGCTTGTAACTGCCGTTAAGGAGTTTATGACAACTATCTCCGGACGAAAATATTCGGCTTCTGCACAAGATGTTTTCACAGCAGTTCATTCAGCTTATTCAGGCGACAAAGCCCTACTACCTGCATCCGCTTCGCACTTCAGCAAGCGTTTAGACAAGGAATTTTCCAACCTTTTAAAAGCCGGATTCCGCGTCAATATTGATGACACAGGCGCAAAGGGTACAATAGTTACCATTATCAAGAAAAAATAGCCCCTGTCACCTGCTGTAATCTGCCGTTTTTATCACCTTCATATAGGTAAAGCCCTGGTTGCAGCAGGTGCAACCCAAAACTCAAAAAAATAAATTTTAGGAGGATATCTAAAATGTATATCAAAAGAAACTTAACAAAATTCACCCCCGATTCTTCAGAGGAAATCTACACAGGCACAGGTTTAAGCAAATATAAATACCCCAAAGACTTGGATGTCTCTCCGGGCATTTATTTTTCCAAGATTAAATCTGCAAGAAAGGCATCTACCTATTCAGGCAGAAAAGCAATAGAGGTTTTTTATGTAATCAAGGATGCTTATATATGCTCAAGAATTGCAAATAATCTCCCTTATGATGAAAAGAAAAACAAGACTTACAAAATCAAGCAGCTATATACCGTGGGTACGGTCTATTACGAAGCGTTTATGGATGCAATGATCGATGCTTTGGGAGAGAAATCATTCACTCTTAAAGACTTAACCTCTTTGACCGAACTTATTACCATTGGTTACGATACCAAGTCTTCATTTGGAAGTATTATTGATCGCCATTATTATGAAGAAAGCGATTTCATCAAGCCTCTCAAAGAAGACAAAGATGATGACTACGATGACGATACCTTCGTAGAGGAAGAAGAAACTCCTCCCCCTTCTAACGATAGTTCTCCTTCTGAAGACTCCATCATCTACAACGAAAAGGAACCTGTAATCGAAGAAGAAGAAGAAAACGACAACAAAGGCAGAATTCTCGATCGTAAACGTGGACCTGTCAGCAGAGGTCCTTTAGGAACAAGAAGACCTATCCGTGATAAGGAACCCGTCAAAAAAGAAATTCCTCCAGCGAATGCGTACGACGATGACGATGAATTTGACGATTTTCTTCCTGATGATGAGGGTGATGATAGCCTCGATTGGTAAGACATATTTCACCTATTAATTTCTCCCCTTGGCACCTGTAGCAATCACAAGAAAGTCCTTACGGAACATATATAAAATCTCAATTGTTACAGGTGTCATCCTTCCCGAAATTACAAAAAAAATATCTATATATTATTTTCTTAGAGAAAGGAATCTTTGTTATGAGTGATAAGTACTTAACAGTAAAAGAAGTAGCAGAAATGCTTCAGATATCCTATGAAAATGCTCTTCATTATATAAAGCATAATGTTGAATATGTGACTATAGGAAAGCAGTATAGGGTATCAGAAAAAAAGCTCAATGCGGCTTTATATCCGCCAAAAGCAGTTAAAACCAAGCTTAACAGCAGACCTGTATATCAAATAATAGAAAGGGTGAAAAGTTAATGGCTACAGGCAGTATAAGAGAAAAAAAGACAAAGACAGGTGAAATTCGTTATCAGATTACTATCGAATGTGGTAATGATGAATTAACCGGCAATCGCCAAAGAATCTATAAAAATGTAAGCGGAAGCAAAAGAGAAGCCAAGGCTTTGATGCACAAAATGATTATCGAGGCAGAACAAGGCATAGCTACTCAAAAGAACAACAAAAAAGTCGGTGAATGGATGGACGAATGGGTATCCACCTATTTACCTAACATTGAAGAAACCACCAGGGTTGGTTATAAGACAAAAATACGTTGTTATATAAAGCCTGCCATAGGCGATATATTGTTAAAATCCTTAAAAACTGAACATATACAGAAGATGGTCAACGATATGAATACCACCTTATCCCCCAAGAATATACGTGACACTTTCAACAACGTAAATGCTGCTATGAAAAAAGCAGTAAAGCTACGTCTTATTCCTTACAATCCTTGCGAAGCGGTGGAATTACCAAAGCTCAAAAAATATCATGCAAGCGTATATCCTCCGGACATGATTCAAAAACTGCTTGATACTGCATCAGAAACAGATATGTTCTTAGCTGTTTTCTTATTGGTAATGGTAGGCTTAAGACGCGGAGAACTCCTTGCATTACGTTGGAGTGACATAGACTTTAGAAACAAAGTTATCAAAGTCAGAAGCAATATGGTAAACGGAGAAAACGGTTGCATCATAAAAGCACCTAAAAGTGAAGCCGGTATTCGTGATATTCACGTAGGAGAAGACGTTATAGCCATCCTTAAACAAGCAAGAACACAATACGTTGCCGATGCCTGTGATTACGGAATAGGGTTTCAAAACCTTAATTTTGTTATCCATCAGAAAGATGGCAGTCCTATAAAGCCTGACTCTATGACTCAGAAATGGCAAAGATTCCTTAAAACTCACAAACTTCCCAAGATAAGATTACATGACTTAAGACATTCAAACGCCACTGCTCTTATCCAGGCAGGAGTTAATCCAAGAGTTGTTCAGCAAAGACTCGGTCATTCCGACGTAAACATAACGCTTAATACATATACTCACGTACTTCCTGAGATGGACGTGGAAGCGGCTGAAAAGTTAGATTCTATCCTTCTGAAACGTGCTCAGTGACTAAAATTACAACTGCTATTGTTTTTCTCAATCTTCGGCTCGCTTGTCGGCTTTTGTAATCCAAGACTCGTTCTGTCAAGGACATCAATTTTAAGTGGCAGTTCCTTTAATCAGCTCATAACCCGAAGGTCATGTGGTTCAAATCCCATCTCCGCAACCAGAAAAAAAGTTCTTGGTCTTTTGACCAAGGACTTTTTTCGTTGTGTACGTATTTTATACCCCTTACACCCTGTCAGGGTTTGAGACCGACGAGCGTGGCTCGTTGGGTTAGCGAAACAAAAACGATTGATTATCGTTTTTGTAAGCGGTGTCCCTCAAAGCACGATTTTTTGAGCCGAGTGTACTGAGGCGATAAAAAAGAGATGCGACAGGGACCGGCGCGAAGCGATAACCCGAAGATGCTTCGCATCCAATGGTCATGCATCTTCGGCATTTTCCGAAGAAAATGCCTATGTCCCATCTCCTCAGACCAGAAAAAAAGTTCTTGGTCTTTTGACCAAGGACTTTTTTCGTTGTGTGCGTATTTCCCCTATCCCGTTATGAGACCGACGAGCGTGGATGCGTTGGGTGAGCAAAGCCTTATACAAATTACGTGCCTGTTGACACAAATTTCATATAGTGATAATATATTACCATCATAAAAAAGGTTGTGATATTATGTTAGGTCTGGTATCGGTTTCTTTCCGCAAGCACAGCGTTGAAGAAATAATTTCCGCTGCCAAAAATGCAAATCTTAAATACATCGAATGGGGCAGCGACATTCACGCCCCCAAGGATGATTCGGAAAAACTTAATAAAATAAAAAAGCTTCAGGACGAAAACGGAATTATCTGCTCCTCCTACGGAACATATTTTGTAATAGGCGAATCCGCTTCCGATGAATTACAAGGCTACATTAACGCCGCAAAAATGCTCGGAACAAATATTTTGAGGCTGTGGTGCGGGAATAAAAATTATGAAGACTATTTAGAAGAAGAGCGTGCAACACTTATTGACCTTTGCAAAAAATATGCTCTTATCGCAGAAAAAAACGAAGTATATTTATGTATGGAATGTCACAACAATACCTTCACCAACTGCCTCGAGGGTGCCAAAACGCTTATGGAAAGCGTAAATTCAAAAAATTTCTTAATGTATTGGCAACCGAATCAGTTCCGCAGTTTTTATGAAAACATTGAATATGCTAAAGAAATATCGCCATACACCAAAGTTTTGCACGTATTTAACTGGAAGGGAACAGAAAAATTCCCTCTCAACGATGCTGTTGACACCTGGGTGCAATACTTAAAATGTTTCCCCGAAAACATTTTCTGTTTGCTTGAATTTATGCCTGATAACAACATTTCATCCTTACCCATTGAAGCAGATTCCCTCAAAAAAATAAAAGATCGGAGGACTTCCTTATGAAAAGTATTTTCTTATGCAATAATCCAAATGCCGTAAAGAAAGTTTTTTCTTCCGAAACAATAAAGCTTCTGTCGGAAAAAACAGGTCTTTCTTCCGACTGCTTCACGGAAAATGATTTAAGCTTAAGTCCCGATAAATTCAAAGACACCAGATATATATTTTCAACTTGGGGAATGCCCGAATTAACGGAAGAGCAGATAGAAAAATACCTGCCTTCCCTGGAATGCATATTTTATGGTGCAGGCTCTGTGCAAAGCTTTGCAAGACCATTTCTTAACCGTAACATAAAGGTGTTCAGTGCCTGGGCCGCAAATGCCATTCCCGTTGCAGAATATACCTCTGCGCAAATAATCCTTGCCAACAAAGGCTTTTACAGACTTTCCCGTGAACTTAAAGAAAAGGATTACAGCGAGGTTAAAGCAAGTGCAAAGGATTTCCCCGGAAACTACGAAGCAACTCTCGGCATTATCGGTGCCGGAATGATAGGCAAAAAAGTAATCGAATTGCTTAAAAACATCAATATCCGCATATATGTTTTTGACCCTTTTCTCCCGGACGAAAAAGCCGAAGAACTAAACGTTAAGAAGACTACTCTTGAAGAAATTTTCGCACAGAGCGACGTTATATCCAACCACCTGGCTGACAACGATGATACAAAGGGAATGTTGGGTTACGATCTGTTTTCAAAAATGAAGCCGAATTCAACCTTTATAAATACAGGAAGAGGTGCCCAGATAGTGGAAAAAGACCTGAGTAAAGTATTAAGGGAAAGGCCTGACATCACCGCAATACTTGATGTAACGAACCCCGAGCCTCCCAAAAAGAATTCGCCTTTTTACACTCTTGATAACTGCATCATTACTCCCCACATCGCAGGCTCTTATTCAAACGAGTTTCGCCGTATGGGAGACTATATGAGGGATGAATTTCTTCTTTATTCAGAAAACAAACCCACACGCTACGAAGTCACTTTTAAAATGCTTGAAACAATGGCATGATAAAAGCCCTGCCCGTGTAAATACGGGCAGGGCTTTTTTAGCTTTACTCACACTATTTCCAGCATTTTATCCGTCTTATCTTTTATTTTTTCAACATAGGGCAAAAGTGCATCTGCATTGCATTTTGATGTGCAGCATCCGCATCCGACGCACTTTTCCCTCATAAATATATGGCTTCCGTCTGAAAACAGATGAGCATCGTTCTTACACGCCACATCGCAGGCCTTACAACCTATACATTTTTCACTTATATAAAAAATTTCAAAATTTGATTTCCGTGATTCAGGATTATGACACCACTGACAAAGCAAAGGCCAGCCTTTTAAAAACACCGTTGTTCTCATGCCGGGTCCGTCACCGGTTGAGAAACGCTGAATATTAAACACTTTCCCCATTTTATATATTGTGCTCCGTTCTTAATGCAAGCAATAACAAACAAATTTATAATCGTGCAACTACTTCCAAAAAATTCCTCAACATATAAAAAGCAACACATTTCATAAAAAGAGCCAAAGACTTTGGTCTTTGGCTCTTTTTATTTATTCTGAAATTTTAACGGTCTTTGTTTCTCCGTCCCAGGCCACATTATAGCCAAGCTGTTCTGTTACAAAACGAACGGGGATAAATGTTCGTCCGTCTTTAATCATAGGCGGTACGTCCAGAGTGTATCTTACTCTGCCGTATTTTGAATCTGTTACATAGCAAAGGTCGTTCATAATCTGAAGCTCGATTTTTACCTTGTCGGTTGTGATGCCTATTTTTCTCTTTGTTCCGTCCCAGGTAATTTCAGCACCCATTTCTTCTAAAAGTCCACGGAGAGGAATCATGGTTCTTCCTTCATCTATAAAGGGGGCAACGTCAATTGCCTTTTCAGATACAATGCCGTTTTCAGAGCTTACAATTATATTGCTGTAAATCTGAAGGGAATAATAATTACTTCCCTTTCTGCCCTCTCTGCTTCCTATGGTTTCGTATAAAACAAGCTCACCGCAGGTTGCATAGCCTTTTGAACCTTCTGTAATTTCTATTTCAACAAACTTTGCTTTGAGAGGCTCATCGAATATAATTCTCTGCATTTCCTTTTTAGATTCAAAGCTTAAATCTTCAGCCGCAAGAACATAGTCCACGCCGTCTTCGCTTGTCCAGATATTAAACTTTGTCCAAACGCCGTTAATGTTTCCTTCTCCGTCAACTCTTGCATAATAGTCCATTGAAGGAATTACGTACACGTTATCAAGCTCGATATAAAGTGTCATGGGGAACTTACCCTTATCCGCAGGACTAGAGTGCCATGCACGGGAAGAAGCACCGTCAAAAAGGAAGTGGGTGCCGTTGTTTTCGTTCCACACGCTTGTGGCATCAACGCTTGTAACGGATGTTTCGGGGATTTTAACAAGCTTATTTTCTTTATTGTAGCTTACGAAAGCATCAATGCTTTCTGCTGTTTCAAAAGCCTTGTTGCTCTTCATTAAGTCAAACTCTGCACAGGTACCGTAGTCGCTTATAGAAGTAAGGGATTTGAAGCGAAGCTTTTTAACTTTTACATTTTGGGAGAAATATGCCTGCTTTACGCTTGCGTCATCATCGAATGTGCCTTCTTCAATTTTTACCCATTCACCCTCGTCAGTTTCGGAGGCATAAATTTCATAGCCTGTTACAATACCTGCATTATGTCCTGTTCTTGGGGTATATACGAAACCTGATATCTCTCTTAAGTCAGGAAATGTTATATCAAGGTGATGGGGGCCTTTTACCATATCAATAACCTGGGAGCCTCCGTCATCGGTAAAGTCGGAATGCCAGTAGGTTGCCGCGTTTCCGTCAATCGCCTTGGTTGCGGGATAGTACGGAAGTCTCTGGGAAGATGCCTCTATCTTCCAGAGGTTTTTATCCTCGTAATATTCGCTTTCCTTTTTTGTTTCTTCTTTAATATAAGTTGTACCGTAGCCGATGCTGAGGACGCTGTCTCCGATTTTTACATCGGAAGGAGCTTTTGCCGATGATTCAATTCCCTTTATAAGGTCAAATTCTGCGCAGGTACCGTAGGATGCCTGGCTTTCTTTAATTACGAAAATTATGCTCTGAGCCTTTACGGAAAATCCGAAATCGACATTTATTACCTCTTTACCTACACTTAAAACGCCCTCGTTAATTTTTACCGCCGTGCCTTCTTTTCCTGATGCGGCATAAATTTCGTAGGCTTTAACCTTGCCTGTATCTATGGCATCCTGTCTCGGCGTATAGGCAAAGCCCGAAACCACCGTTTCGGAAGGAAGGACAAAGCTTATATAAAAGGGCGGATCATCCTTGCCGTCAATCGTTTTATTGTCTGCGGTGTAGTAATTTGAATGCCAGAAGGTGTTGCTGTTTCCGTCAATCATATATTCCGCTTTTTTAGCTGCAAATGTGCTTGAGCAATATATCTGCCATCCTGTCTTACCAACATATCCTGTTGCAGTAGGAGCGGCTCCGGTATTGCCGGAGGGCTTCTCGCCTTCGCCCTCTCCCTTTATAAAATCAAGTTCCAAACAGGTTGCATAGCCCTTTGTTCCTTCGTTTATTGTAAAGCGGATATATCTTGCTGTTATGTTTTTGCCAAAGGAAATATTCTGTGGTTCCTTCTGAACATTCGCAGAAAGGCCTGTTACAGCCTTTTCAAAGTTTGTTCCGTCCTTACTTATCTCAACGTCGAAATTACTCCATACGCCGTTGATGTTTCCCTCGGCATCAACCCTTGTATAATAGGTAATTCCGCTAAGGGTAACTTCGTTTCCGAAGTCTAAATCTAAAGTCACAGGGAACTTATCCTTGTCATCGGGATGGGAGTGCCAGGAAGTATCAAGTTTTCCGTCAACGGCTTTAGATGCGGAGTTAAGGTCTCTCCATACGCTGGAGGCTTTAGCCGTAATTCCGTCCTTTGACAAAAGTTCTTCCGCAAACGCAGGAACGGAAAACGCCACTAAAAGGGCAAGTACAAGTATTAATATTTTCTTCATCATTACCCCTCCTTAATTAAGATGGCTTAATACAGCTTTTGCCGCATCAACATTTGCTGTTCGCTGACTTATCGCAAATGCTCCGTCACCTATATCATTTATGCTCCATCCGAAGCATTCTGAAAGAAGACTTACGGGAACATAAATGATGCCGTCTACCGCCTTGGTGGGATTTGTGATTGCCTTATCCTCACCGTCGATTGTTGCAAGATTTGTTCCGAGATAGGTGTAAATCCACTGATAATCTGTAATTTCGTTATTTGTAAGCTCGTGTGTCTTTATATAGATTACATTTTTCTTATAATCATAAGTTGCCTTTGTTTCGCCCCAGCCCATAATGTCATCAAGTGCCACAAGAGGGATGTATAAGGTGCCGTTTTCGGCAAAAGCCTTAACTTTAGTATCCTTTTCATAAACATTCATCTTTGCACCGTCAACTATCATTTTGGAGCTTCCTGCCTTAAGTATGGTTGTATCGGAAAGAGCCGCTCTTTCCTCCTTTGTTAAAGTCTTAGGCTGAATTTCCGTATAAAGATAGTTAAATCTTCCCACGGGAGCGGAGTTTCCTTCCGTGTAGAAAAGAAGCAAATCGCCGCCGCATACAATGTTATCGGTTATTTTGAATTCAAAATCAACCACATCAATTTCGCCAAGCAAAGCAGCGGAAACCTTGATTATAGCCGTATCTCCGAAGATTTTTATTTCCGCATCTCCAATATCCGTAAGCTCATATCCGTTTGAATTAAAGGCAGAAACCTTTCCTTTAGAGGATACATTTACGGCATAGTCATAGCCTTCCCAGCCCGTTGCATAGTTTCTGTCTCCATTAATGTAAATGTTCATAAAGCCGGGATTATTATCAATTACATTATTTTCGCACTTCACATAGAAATAGAAGTTTTCGCTGTCACGGGCAACCTTTGATGATGCAATGGAATTTACAACCTCTGTTTTATAAACATAATGCTCGTTTGTTTCATAGTTTCTGTAGCCAAGCTCGTCACGCTCATAATCACCGAAATAGTTGTAGAAGGTAGGTCCAACCGTTTCCCATGCATCGGGTGTCATCATATCGCCCGAAACTTCACCGCTTGCCACGGGTGCAGGTCTTACGCCCTTATACTTACGGACAAAGTCTGTAAGGAGCATATAATAGGTATCCTTAAGCGCACCCTTGTAAGGCTCGAAGTCACGGCTGTTTTCATCATCAAAAAGATCGATAAAGGCATTGGGGAATCCGTAATAATCCTTGCCGCGGGCTGTGTTCATTTCATTCCATCCGTCAACAAAAACGATTTCAGGATCAACCGCTAAAACTTTCGATGCCTGTTCACGTAAGAAATATCCTTCCAAAAGTGCTTCGGGGCGATAGTCTTCGCCGAAAGCCTCTGTATAGTTTTTACCCTTGGTGTACTTATCTGAAAATACGCCTGTACCTGAATAGTTATATACATAGGAATGGTTTATCGCCATTCCGAGGTTTACCATTTCAACTCTGCCGGATTCTGTTATGCCCCATTCGTGCTGAGGATAGTTGAGAAGCCAATGCCAGTATTTACCTGTTTCGTTGTAAGCGCCCGTCTCTCTGCTTCCCGTTTCACGGAAGGTGAAAAAGTCGGTGAGCTTATTAGCCAGCGCCACTTCCTCTGTATCTTCGGGAAGTGTAGCCTTTATAAAGGTTCCCGGCTCGTTGCATACAAGCATAGGCTTTCCGTCAAGATAATACCACAAATCCTTATAGTATTCATTGTGACAAAGATTGAAATATATTGCTTCAAGTAAATTCCATCTCAATTCAGCGGTGGAGCCCATCTGCATATAGCAGGTAATCTTCGGAACGTCAACGCCGTCCGCTCTTGCATCGTGGTAAGCTTTGAGCATTACGGTAAGTGCTTTTACATATGCGGCATCGCCATTGGTATAGTCTAAAAATACCGCATCAACACCGCTTGCTGCCATAAGCTCTGCTGCCTTTCTGTAGTGCCAGTAGTCGGTTCCGGTATAAAATCCGTAAACAGATTCACCCCAGAATGCAGGACCACTTGTAGGCCATGCAGAGTGGTAAAAGTCATCCTTTGCTTCGGGATGCTTTGCAATAATCTCGCTTGCTATATATGCCTTACTGTCGTGAATATGCCAGTCGTGATAGAACATAACAACTTCGTGCTTGCCCTCTTTCACGTCGCCTGCTTCTTCATAGTCTGCCACCTTATGTCCTGCCGCATCGGTTGCCACCCAGGTATCTGCATACACGTCGATAATTTCAGAATTAGGAACGGGTGTAACAGCCTTGGGATCAACCCATTCTTCCTTTGAAAGTCTCACGTCGTGAAGGTAGATATGTTCAGACTTTGAGTAGTTATGCTTTATGTATAAGTTGTGTTTCCCCGAAAGAGGTTCGATGTTTGTTCCGTAAATGATAGGTGTGCTTGTCTCATCGTTTGTTACGATGTAGCCGATGCACTTACCCTTTATGGGATCATCAATATAAACGCGGAAGGTTTCACCGTTTTCTCCATACATAAGAATGTTGCTTACGGAAATTCTCACGGATTTAACGTCTGTAAAATCAACATCGTTAAAGCCGATATATCCCCCTTCCGACCATTTTCCAGCTTTGCCTGATGTAATTGCAACTCCGGTTTCGGATTTTACATCGATGTCACCTATGCCAAGCACCGTTTCATTTGCCGAAACAGAAATGCAAAATGACAAAAGCAAGCAAAGTGTGATAATTAATGCAGATACTCTTTTCATTTTTATTCCCCCTTAATTTATTTATAAGTATATCATTTTCTGTTAACTCCATCAATACACCGAAGCGACCTTTTTCTTGCACAAAAGCGACCTTGCTTCATTTTCCCTGCTTTTATTATAACAAAAGAGTCATTGACTTTCAATGACTCTTTGATGCAAATATTGAATTTTTATTGATTTTTATTGATTTAATCTTCAATTGCCGCTTTCTGTGTGTTGATTCTTCTGAAAATTTCAGGGTCGAACTTAAACCTGCGGTCGTAGGTCAAAAGTCCGTTTACCTCCTGCTCCACATCGTAAAGCTGGGTATAGCAAAAGCCCATAATATTTTCGTTGAATAAAATGGCTTCTGTTAAACCTTTATATCTTTCGATAAATTCATCTTCAGTTTTGGGAGCGTTTCCATATCCCCAACTGTTGCTGTCTTGTCCCGACCATCTCGCTCCGCCGTATTCGCTTATGAATGCAGGAAGCTTGCCGTCATAGGTCTGACGGTTTTTCTGTGCAGGATTTCTCTGTATCTGACAGTTCAATTTTCCATCCTTATAAAATTCAGCAAATTCACAGGGATTCTGCCAATAATCGTGAACGTCAAAAATATCTGTTACAACGTGGAAATTACCGCTTGTATCAATGCAGGGACGTGTGGGATCAATCGCCTTTGTAACGTTGTAAACCATTTTTATTACACCGTCATACTGCTTTCTGCCATTCTGATCCCAGGTTTCGTTAAAAGGACACCATCCGATAAAGGAAGGATGAGAAAAATCACGCTCCAAAGTTTCCATCCATTCGGGAAGGAAATTTTCTATTGCCGCCATTTCGGTTATGTCAAGTCCCCAGTTGGCGTGTTCTCCCCAAACCATATAGCCGAGACGGTCAGCCCAATATAAAAAGCGTTCTTCAAACATTTTTTCGTGAAGTCTTCCGCCGTTAAAGCCAAGCTGCATTGCATAAATTATATCGTTTTTAAGTGCTTCATCCGTGGGGGCGGTGTAAATTCCGTCGGGATAAAAGCCCTGATCAAGAACCCATCTTCCGAATACGCTTTTTCCGTTAAGTAAAAACTTTTTGCCGGAAAGTGCCACACTGCGAAGTCCGAAATAGCACTTTACTTCATCAACTGTAATTCCGTTCTTTTTAACTGTGAAAGCAACATTGTAAAGTCTTCCTTCACCAAGCTCCCAAAGGTGCTTTTCAGAAAGCTTTACATCAATTACGGCAACATCCGATGAAGACTTAACAAAGCCTTCACCTACAACCTTACCCTCGTATGTAACCGCTGCTGAAATTTCCGCACCAATTCCGTCCGACAGCTTAAGAGTGAAATTTGCCGAAGGTGTTTCAATGTCTGTAATTGTGCGGATGTTTTTAATATGGCACTTATCTACACACTCAAGCCACACCGTCTGCCAGATACCTGTTGTTCTTGTGTATAAGCAACCGTATGAATTAAGCCTTTTGCTCTGCTTTCCCGTGCATTGTTTTTCGCTTCTTGTATCATCATAGGCTACTACCGATATATAGTTTCCACTATCCTTCAAAGCATCCGTTATATCAAAGGAAAAAGAAGAATAGCCGCCCTTATGTTCTCCCACAAAAGTACCGTTTACGAAGACCTTTGCATGATAGTCTACGGCTCCGAAATGAAGAATAACCCTTTCGCTTCTTTCTTCGGGAAGGTCGAAATCCCTTCTGTACCATACGGCGTTCATAAAGTCCTTATTGCCGATGCCCGAAAGCTCACTTTCGGGGCAGAAAGGAACAACTATTTTCTCATCAAGGCTCTCTCTTTTGAAAAATTCTTTTTCCTCTCCCGCTTTGGCATTATCTATTTCAAAATCCCACTCGCCGTTTAAGCAAATCCAGTTTTCTCTCTCCAACTGCGGTCTGGGATAGTCAAATCTCGGTATATTCATAAAATCTCCTCCTTTTTCTCTATAATACAACAAAAACCCTTTTATGTAAATGTCTTTTAGTACTTTTAAATTGACTTTTCCTACTGAAAAAGAGGGATATTAAAATATCCCTCTTTCAAACAACACTATAATCCCCACAGTTGCTGTGAGAGCAAGAGGCACCGTTATGCGGAAAAGCCACTTGCTTATTTTATGATGAAAAACTATCATTCCCGATGCCGCTCCGATTCCGCCTGCTAAAATTGCTGTCAGGACAAGACAAAATTCTGATATTCTTTTCTTTCTGTATTTCGCCATAAGCTTATCAAATCCGTATAGCAGAAATACGAATACATTCCAGAGCGCAATATAAATCATATCCTATCACTTCTTTCGGAGTATTTCAAGAACATGAGCAAAATCTTCAGGTATGGGACAGGATAATGTAACCTTTTCTCCCGTTCTCGGATGTATAAAGGATATCTCGCCTGCGTGAAGAAGCTGACCCTCCAAAGTAAAGCGTTCGTTTTTTATTCCGTAGGTTTTATCCCCCACAACGCTGTGCCCCATATGCTTCATATGAACTCTTATCTGATGAGTTCTTCCTGTTGCAAGCTTGCATTTAAGAAGGGTATATGAAGAAAATCGCTCCTCTACGAAAAAGTGTGTAAGGGCATATCTGCCGTCCTTCACAACAGCCATCTGCTTTCTGTCCTTGGGATTTCTTCCGATGGGTGCTTCCACCATTCCCTCATCCTCTTTTATGTTTCCGTTTACCAGCGTGTAGTAAACCCTTGAAAGTGAACGGTCTGAAAGCTGTTCGGTCAGGAATTTATGAGCCTCATCATTTTTGGCTATAACCAAAAGTCCCGTTGTGTCCTTATCTATTCTGTGCACGATTCCCGGGCGGAATTTTCCGTTTATTCCAGAAAGTGTATTTCCACAATGAAAAAGTGCCGCATTAACTAAAGTTCCGTGCTCATTTCCCACCGCCGGATGAACAACCATACCACGTGGCTTATTTACCACCAGAACGTCCTCGTCCTCATAAACGATATTAAGGGGAATATCCTCAGGCTCCGCTTCGATAGGTGAAGGTTCCTCCTCTGTTACCGATATTATGTCCCCCACCTTCGTTTTATAGTTGCTTTTTACTTCCTTTTCATTTACGAGAACATTTCCTTCTTCAATAAGTCTTTTTGCATAAGACCTGGAAATGTTAGGAAACTCATCTGCTATTAAAACGTCGATTCTTTTGATTTCTTTCGCAGAAAACTCAAAGGTTTCCATCGGTATCACCGCCGTTTTTCTTCATTTCCTTTTCTTTAATTTCGGCTTTGATGCAATAAATTATCATCAACCCTACTCCCACAACCACAAAGCAATCGGCTATATTGAATATAGGAAATTCTATAGCTTTAAAATGCAAAAAGTCAACAACTTCTCCTTTTATGATTCTGTCGATAAGATTACCGATACCCCCGCCGATTATAAATGTTACTGCTGTTAAATAAAGCTTGTTTTTCTCCTTTGTTTTAGCGGTATATAAAATTATAGCTGCAATCAATATTACTGTAACCGCTATAAAAAACCATCTTGCCCAACCAACTTCATCCATGAAACCAAAAGAAGCCCCGGGATTTTTTATAAATGTAATATGAAACACATCTGTCAAAAGAGGAATACTTTCCTGTTCAACCATGTTGCTTTCTATTAAAAATTTGCTTACAGCGTCTATAATCACAATAAGAACTGCCATTATTCCCCATGGCAACAAATACATTTCTGTCATCCTTTCTAAAACGACAACAGAATTTGAAAACTTTTCAAATTCTGTTGATTACTTTACTCTGTCTTGTTGAGATACTTAATCTGGGCTTCAAAAAGTGCACTCATCTTAGTAATAAAAAGGTCAACTTCAGCTTTCAATGCTTCCTTTTTACGCTCTAAAACAGCAACTTCTTCCTCTGCTTTATTTTTCATGGCAAATGCTTCATTCTCAGCGGTCTTCTTTATAAATTCAGCCGCCTGTTCAGCATTAGCCTTAATTTCCTCTCCTGATTTTTCTGCGGTAACCAAAACTTTATGCAAAGTTTCCTTCATAGCTTCGCTTTCAGAAAGCTTTGCTTCAAGTTCTTTTATTTTTTTCTTCATATCCGCATTTTCTATGTAAAGAGTTTCATAATCTTTTTTGAGTAAGTCTAAAGTTTTGTCAACATCCTCTGTGTCGTATCCTCCCAAAACCTTTTTCTCAAATTCAATCTGTTCAAGCTCTAACGGTGAATACATATCAAACGTCCTCCTTATTTATATTTCTTAATTTCAATGAATAATCTGCCTTTTTTACTTAAATCTCCGAGTTTTTCGATTACCGCCTTTCCCTTTCCTCTTAAGGAAACCGAATCCCCTTCCGAAAGTCTTTTATCACAGGATTCAAATATTCTGTGATTCACAGAAACAAGTCCGCGCTTTAATGCCTCCGAAGCATCAGACCTTGAAAGATTAAACATTGCCGCAATCACGGCATCGGCTCTCAATGATGCCACACTCTTTTTCAAGGTGTCAAATTCTCTTTCTACCTCTATATCTTCGCATCGGCATATTTCGTTTTTTACGTTGCTTTTCTTTACAGATATGAAGTTTTCCGCTATATAGGATGCCATTTTATTTAAGACAAAAATATAACACTCATTGTCTTTTTTCACAATGTCACCAATATTTTCCCTTGTTATTCCAAGTCCCATGAGACTTCCCAAAAAGTCTCTGTGGGAAACATCATTAAAATCTCCCTGAGATTTTATGATGCATATAGGAAATTCGTCTTCTGAAGCACCAAATCCGAGAACGCATCTTTCAGCATCCTTAAACCCTCCGTAAAAAGAGGCATCCGCCCCCTTGAAAGCAATCTCACAAAGAGCTGAATCCGCCGGAGACAAGAACCCTGTAAAACAGGCTATACCCCGTTTTTCCGAAAAAGAATAGGCATCGTATGCTTTAGCAAGCATAAGCTTTTCTTCTTCACCTTTTCCGTGGATTATAACATCCTGCTTAAGTAAACCAGACAACGTTCTATTACTCCTATCAACAACATAACTACTACGGGAGAAAAGTCAAGAGGCAAATCTCCAAGGGGTGTTTTCCAAAGCAAATTCCTTACGGGATTTATTACCGGATCTGTTATTTTGCAAAGAAAAGCATATATTCCGCTATAACCGAAAAATGACATAATACATCTTGCAAGAATTATAAATTCATATATTTCCAGTAATCTGTAAAGTATATAAATCAAAATATCCATTTATCAATAGCTCCAGGGGAATATACCCTTATTTTTAAGTTCGTCCTTAAAGTCTCCGAGTATTCCTACATTGTAGGGGGTTACAAGAAAAATCATATTTGATATTTTCTGAATATCTCCTCCGATGGAATATGCCGCACCTGAAACAAAGTCAACCATGCGTCTTGCCTGCTCTTTTTCAATCTTCTCAAGATTTACGATTACAGGCTTATTGGACTTTAAGTTGTCCGCAATTTCTCTTGCTTCTTCAAAGCTTTCGGGCTGAAGTACAACAACCTTAAACTGTGTTGTAGATGTAATATTTACAACCTTTCCCTTTTTGCCTGACTGTCTCTGGGAGTCTCTCTCCTCATCTCTTTGAGGGAAAATGTCCCTTTTCTCTTCTTTTCTGAAATCATTTTTATTTGATTTTTCTTCTTTTGCTTCAAATTCATCGGAATATTCTTCAGGTCCGAATATCATATCACCTATTTTATTAAGAATTCCCATTAAAAACACCTCTTTTATTTATTATAGTTTCTTTCTCCAAATATTTTTGTTCCGACTCTCACTATGGTAGCTCCTTCTTCAACTGCAACCTCATAATCCCCGCTCATACCCATAGAAAGTGTATCAAACGACGGACAAATAAGCTTTGCCTCTTCGAAGCATTCTTTCATTTTTTTGAAAATTTCTCTGTTTTCCTCTGCATTTTCAACAAAAGGTGCAACAGTCATAAAGCCCCTGAGTTTAAGATTCGGAAATTCATTCATTTCCCTTAACACATCTATTATATATTGAGTTTCACTAATTGTCAAACCAAATTTATTGTCTTCTTCGCCTGAATTTATTTCCACCAGACATGAAACTTCTTTTCCGCATTTTTCCGCTTCGGAATTTATCTTTTCCGCAAGAGCAGGGCTATCCACCGAATGTATCATGAGTGCTCTCGGCACCACATACTTAACCTTATTTTTTTGAAGATGTCCTATAAAATGCCAAGGCAAATCAGGTCTTAAATCAAACTTTTCCTTAAATTCCTGAACATAGTTTTCGCCAAGCAAAACATCGCACTCTGCCGCTCTTACCGCCTCTTCCAAAGGCTTTGTTTTTGAAACCGCCATAAGAGATACTTCTTCGGGATTTCTGTTGCTCCGCAGTGCCGCCTCGGAAATTTTCTCCTTAATTATCTTTATGTTTTCTTCAATCGTAAAACTCACTTAAATCCCCTTCCACAACTACCACATCATAGTTTTTAATTTCAGTACTTCCCGAAGGATTTATGACGGTATGATTACTGTTTCTGTGTATAATCTCTGCCGCCTTGAATATCAAAGAGTTTCCTTTTTTTACAAAAACTCCTTCTTTTCCATCATAAATATGAATTGCCTCCGTGGGCACTATATACCCCGTAAATCTGTTAAAGGTCAATGTTACATCAATTTTTCTCATGTCACCGATACGGGAAAAGTCCTTGTCAGAAGATATGGTTACTATGCAAAATCCGTTGTCGGGTTCGGATATGTGCACTATGTTGCCATCTATACGTTCTCCCGTATCTGTTACAATTTCAGCCTTAGCCGAGACTTTGGTTTTCGCCGCATAATCAGTCGGAACCTTGCTCATTAAAAGCCAGTTGTAATTGTCAACAATTTTGCACTGCTTATCCTTTTTTGACACTTCATTTTCCATTATGTCATCAAATTCAGTAACGGTTATGTTTTGTGCCTTTTCAAAGGTAACAAGGCCTTCATAGCCGTCAGTTCCCACGGTGAATATTCCTCCCATGGGTGCTTTTTTCGTTTCTCTTCCCGCTGACAGCTTTGACTCAAGAGCTTCCTTTTCTTTATTAAGCTTTTTCTCTTCACTCTCGTTAGTGTTTGTTCCGGAATATCTTATGTTCATAAGCCTTACTATATTGTCTCTCGCCAAGGAAGACTCCGATATATCACCCTTTTTCGCTGCATCAAAATAGTTTTCCGAATAAAGATCTATAAACTGTTCAATCTTTCCCATATCTCTAACGGTAAGCTCTGTATAGTCATTATCCAATCCGCTGAGCCTGTCATTTATATCGTCTATTTTAGCGAGAATTTCCCCGTCGGTTTCGTTGTCATATACGGTGGCAATATGGGAACCGCTCGCCACTTTTTCTCCCTCTTCACAATAAAGCCTTACATATGACCCTCCGGACAGGTCAACCAACGCTTCGTTTTTCACAATATATCCGACAGCATTCACAGAATCAGTCATGGTCTGCACGGTAACGGTTATATTTTTTCTGGGATTAATTTCATTCCAAATAAATATTCCCGCAAAAACAACAGTTACAGATACAAGCAGTACCACTATTAGTAAAACCCGTTTTCTCATATATTTTCCCTCTCTGAAAGAAATTTTTCCACCAAGCTTTCCGCTTCGGCAAAAGGATTTCCTCCGCAATCAATAAGCCTTGCATCATCGTTTCTTCTAAACCAGGTCATTTGCCTTTTCGCATAATGCCTTGTATCTTTTTTAAGCTCCAAAACCGCTTCGGCAAGTTCCATCTCACCTTCAAGCACACTCTTAAACTCTTTATATCCTATTGCCTGAAGACAAGTTGCCGTTTTGTTTTCTATGGTTTCATAAAGCCATTTAGCTTCCTCAAAAAGGCCTTCTTCCATCATCATGTCAACACGCTTTTCAATTCTTTCATAAAGAACCTCTCTGTCATGGGTTAAAACCAGATATAAAACATCGTATCTGCTTTCAACAACTTCTCTCTTAATACTTTGCGAAAGACTCATGCCTGTTGACTTTATAATTTCAATTGCCCTTATAACTCTTTTAAGGTTATTGGGATGAAGATTTTTTGCCGCCTCAGAATCAAGCTCTTCAAGAATTTTATGAACCCTTTCATTTCCTTCTTTTTCAGCCAGAAGGGAAAGCTCTTCCCTTAGTTCTTCGTTTTCAGCCGCACTGCTGAAGGTCGATTCTTTAACCAGAGAATCAATATAGAGTCCCGTTCCGCCGGCAACTATCGGAATATGCCCCCTCTTTGCAATATCGCAAATTACCTCATGGGCTTTCATGCAATAATCAACCACAGAAAAATTCTCATTGATATCAAGAATATCTATCATGTGGTGAGGTGCTTCCTTCTGTTCCTCAATTGTGGGCTTTGCCGTTCCTATATTAAGTTTTTTATAAATCTGCATGGAATCGGCAGACACTATTTCACCGTCGAATTTTTTAGCCAAGTGAATCGCCAACGAGGTTTTACCCGATGCCGTAGGTCCTGCCACCACAATCAAGGGTGTTTTCATATTCTTTTGAATTCCCTTTCTATTTTATCCTTTGTTATTTTTATGCACAAAGGTCTTCCGTGGGGACAAGTGTTAATACCCTCCAGCGAAAGAACTCTTAACGCAAGGTTTTTCTGCTCTTCCATTGTCAATGTTCTGTTTGCTTTAATTGCAGACTTACATGAAACAGAGTACATTGCTCTTTCTTCCAAAAACGTTCTCTTATCATGCCTTGAGTCTGACAAAATATCAATCATTTCGATTAAAATGTCCGAAATGTCCCCATCTTCCGTGCCTGTGGGAACACACCTTACCATTACGTCTCTTTCTCCCATAGCCTCTGTTTCAAAGCCGATTGAAGAGAAAAATTCCTTATTATCTTCCCAAACTGCCATCTCTTCGGGATTTAAGGCTACCATTTCGGGAAGCATAAGCATCTGACTTTCGGGTTCTGACGCATCTCTCTTTTTCTTGAGTTCCTCATAATTGAGTCGTTCGTGGGCGGCGTGCTGATCTATAATAAGCATTTCCCCGTCCACTTCTGCAAGAATATATGTTTCAAACACCTGACCTATTATCCTTACATCCGTCTCCTTCGGAATTTCCATTTCCTGCTGAAGCTCTTTTACATCTTCAAGCTTGATTTCTGTCTGAGGCTCTTCTTTTAAGGGAGCTGTCTCATACTTTACGGCAGGCTCCGATGCAAAAGAAGCAGGCTTTTCTAATGCCTTCGGCATTTCCGTAGGAGAAACAGGAGTTACTCTCGTAAATCCAACGGGAGGCTTTTTCTCTTCTGTCAGCCTTACAACCGTCTTAAAAGGTTCTTCCTTTTTGGAAGCTTCTTCATTTTTAACCGGGAATATCACTTCTTTTTCAGGAGCGATTTTTATATCGGGAGTTCTTTCGTTAGATGCCGTAACAGACGGTACATAGGGCTTTTCATAAAGGGTATTTTTACAGCCCCAGTACAAGCAATCGTAAATTTCTTTTTCGTCTATAAATTTAACCTCTGTTTTAGAAGGATGAACATTTACATCCACTCTGTCATTGGCGATTTCCACATTAAGTACCGCAGCAGGGAATTTTCCCACCGTAAGCTGATTTTTATAGCTTTCCGAAAGAGCGAAGGACATAACCTTGCTTACAACGCTTCTGCCGTTTACATAAAAGAGCTGCATATTGCGGTTGGGACGGGCAACTGCCGCACTTCCGATATAACCTGTAACACGGACCCCTTCGCTTTCATAGGAAAGCGGCATCATGTTTTTGGAAAAATCCTTTCCGAAAACTGCAAAAATTGCATTAAGCAACTCCCCGTCACCGGGAGTGAAGAAAACTTCTTTTCCCGATGCAATATACTTAAAAGAAACATCGGGGCGTGAAAGTGCCGCCTTCTGACAAACATCGGTAACTGCCGCAGTTTCCGCACTGTCCTTTTTAAGAAACTTAAATCTTGCAGGAGTGTTGTAAAAAAGTTCCTTAACGGTTATGGTAGTTCCTCTTTTAGCTCCCACACATTCACTTTCTCCGTATTCTCCGCCTTCTACAGAAATTTTGATACCCATTTCAGCTTCTTCGGTTTTAGTGATAAGCTCTGTTTTTGAAACAGCGGCAATGGAAGCCAACGCCTCACCACGGAATCCGTAAGTACCGATTGCATAAAGGTCTTCCGCATCTCTTATCTTGCTTGTGGCATGGGGCATGAATGCTGTTAAAATATCATCCTCTTCAATTCCCGTGCCGTCATCTGTAACCCTTATATATCCGATACCGCCGTTTTTGATTTCAATGGTAATGGACTTTGCTCCTGCATCCAGGGAGTTTTCAATAAGTTCTTTTACCGCTGAAGCAGGACGGGCTACAACCTCACCTGCCGCAATTTTATTGGATACCGATTTATCAAGTACATGAATTTTTCCCATGAAAAATCCACCCTTTCCGATTTTTTACGCTTCCTCCGCCTTGTTTTTAAGTTCGTTTAATAAGTTCAATGCTTCAAGGGGTGAAATCGTGGTTATATCCGTCATTCTCAGACGGTCAATAATCGAATCCTTAACCATGCCCGACATATCAAGCTGAGTTTCCCTCTCCACTCTCTCCTTGGGCTTTCTTTCTCTCGGATTTTCCGATTCAACCTTGGTTAAGATTTCTTTAGCACGTTTTATTATGCTGTCTTTAATTCCCGCAAGACGGGCAACTTCAATACCGTAGCTTTCATCAGCACCGCCTCTTATAATTTTACGAAGGAAAATTATATCATCCCCGCGCTTTTTAACTGCAATGCAGTAATTTTTCGTGCCGGGAAGAATACTTTCAAGCTCAGTAAGTTCGTGATAATGGGTTGCAAAAAGTGTTCTTGCCTTTATTTTTTCAGAGCAGTATTCAACAATCGCCCATGCCATTGAAAGTCCGTCATAGGTGCTTGTTCCTCTTCCTATTTCGTCCAAAATAATAAGGCTCTTTTTCGTTGCATTATTTACAATTTCAGCAACCTCGCTCATTTCAACCATATACGTACTTCTGCCGGAGGATAAATCATCCGAAGCACCCACACGGGTGAAAATTTTATCAACCACCCCTACATGGCAGAATGTTGCAGGAACAAAAGAACCAATCTGCGCCATTAAGGTGATTAATGCCACCTGACGCATATATGTGGATTTACCTGCCATGTTGGGTCCTGTTATTATCGCCATGGAGTCGCCTTTTCCCGAAAGGTTTGTATCGTTGGGAACGAAAAGTTCCTTTTCATTTATAAGTTCAACTACAGGATGACGGCCGTCCTTTATTTCAAGATTTTCGCTTCCGTCAACTATGGGCATACAGTAGGAATTTTTAACCGCCACATGAGCAAAGGAGCAAATAACATCCATAACCCCTATGGCATGGGAGGTTTTTTGTATGCTTCCGATTTTTTCCTTTACGGCAGATACCACCTTCATAAAGGCTTCGTATTCAAGTCTTATCACCTTTTCAGATGCACTTAATACATCCTTTTCAACCTCTTTAAGCTCTTCCGTTATGTATCTTTCGCCGTTGGTAAGGGTTTGCTTTCTTATGTAGTCAAGAGGAACCTTGTCCTTATGTACATTTGAAATTTCGATGTAGTAGCCGAAAACCTTGTTGTATCCAACCTTAAGCTTGGGAATTCCCGTTCTTTCCCTTTCCCTTGCTTCAATTCCTGCCAGAATCCCCTTACTGTCTGTCATAAGCTTGTTAAGATAGTCAATTTCCTCGGAAAAGCCCTCTTTAATAATCTTACCTTCTCTGACGGTTATGGGGGTATCTTTATCCACGATTGCCATATCAATAAGCATGGTTAAATCGTTTAAGATTTCAATATCGTCGCTCTGCTTTTTCATAAAATCAGAGGTGAACTTCTCGCTTTCTTCCTTTATGGCAGGAAGCATCATAAGTGAAGTTTTAAGTGCCACAAGATCCCTTGGGTTAACAGTTCCGAGAGATACTCTGCTCACAATTCTTTCAACGTCGTTAACCGAAGAGAAAAGGTCACGAAGGTTAGTTCTCACCTGAAGCTTTTCTGCCGCTTCACCAACAGCATCCTGTCTCTTTTTAATTTTAACGGTATCAATAAGAGGTCTTAAAATCCAGCTTTTAACCGTTCTTCTTCCCATGGTGGTTAAGGTTTTATCAAGGACGCTTAAAAGAGTTCCTCTCTTTGTTTTATCCTGCATATTTTCGCAGAGCTCAAGATTTTTCTGTGCAACGCTTCCCACTTCCATATAGCGGTTCGTGGTGAAAAATTCAATATCCTTCATGTGGGAAAGTTCAACCTTCTGAGTTTCCATTATGTAGGATAAAAGGGCGGAAAGTGCACCCATCAAAGCTTTTTTATCCTTAAGCTTGTCCCCTTCTTTTCCAAACTGCTTTCCGATTATGGAAATTGCGTTATCATAATCAAAATAGCTGTCATCGCAGGAAAAGCAAAGTGCTTTTGTTTTATCGTTTATATAGTTAACCAAAGAAGAATCTGCCACCGCACCGCTTCCAAGCAATATTTCCACGGGTGAAAATCTGTCGATTTCACTTATAAGTTCGGAATTATACTCATCCTTCAAAAATTCCGTAACCAAAACCTCACCTGTCGAAACATCGGCAATGGCAAGAGCCGTTACTTCTTCTGACTTATTTATGGAACACATATAGTTTGTAGGTCGGGAATCAAGCACCGCCTCATCGGTAATTGTTCCCGGCGTTACAACCCTTATAACGTCACGCTTAACGAGCCCCTTTGCTTCTTTAGGGTCTTCCACCTGTTCGCAGATTGCAACTTTGAATCCCTTTGAAACAAGACGGGAAATATAGTTATCCGCCGCATGGAAGGGCACACCGCACATGGGTGCACGCTCAGCAAGCCCGCAGTCCTTCCCTGTTAAAACAAGGTCAAGGGCACTTGATGCGGTTTTCGCATCGTCGAAAAACATTTCGTAAAAGTCTCCCACACGGTACATAAGTATTGAATCCGGATATTCGTCCTTTGTAGCAAGATACTGCCTCATCATGGCAGATAATTTGCTTCTGTCCTCGATCATTTAATCACATCCAATCTGTTTTCAGCTCGTCACGGGACATTCGCGAATGTCCCTTACACCATATCACCCGAAAGTGTCCAGGTGTTTACATCAGTAATTTTAACTTTCACAATTTCGCCGGTTAAGTCCTTATCAAAGGCAAAGTGACAAAGCTTTCCGCCTTCCGTTCTTCCGCACTGTCTGCCCTTATCGGTTTTGCTTTCCCCTTCAACCAAAACGGACTGTATGCTTCCAATCATTGCCTTGTTCTTTTTAAGCGAAATATCGTTCTGAAGCTTTAACATTTTATCAAAGTTTATATGCTTTTCTTCCTCCGTCATCACATCCGGCATGGTCTCTGCCGGAGTTCCTCTTCTCTTTGAATAGATAAAGGAGAAAATGCTGTCATATTCCACTTTTTTCAAAAGCTCCATGGTTTTTTCAAAGTCCTCGTAGGTTTCACCGGGAAATCCCACGATTATGTCTGTTGTTAAAGTTACATCGGGAACTTTTCTTTTAACCTCGTCTATTATTCCCATATATTTTTCAACGGTATAACGGCGGTTCATAACTTCTAATATTCTGTCGCTTCCCGACTGCACCGGAAGGTGAAGCTGATTGCACACATTCTTCCGTTCCGCCAAAACATCAATAAGTTCACTGCTTATATCCTTGGGATGCGATGACATAAAGCGGATTCGCTCAATCCCCTCTATTTCACTCACCTTATACATAAGTTCTGCAAAGCTTAATCCCCCGTTGTAAGAATTTACGTTCTGTCCCAAAAGCATAACTTCTTTAATTCCCGCATCAGCAATTTTCTTTGCTTCATCAAGGACATCCTTATAGTCACGGCTTCTTTCTCTTCCTCTTACATAAGGAACAACACAGTAGCTGCAAAAATTATTGCATCCGTACATAACTGAGAGGAATGATTTAACATTGCTTTTGCGAAGTATGGGAATTCCCTCTGTCACTTCTCCGTCAATATCCCTTATGTCTCTTACCTGTGCCCTATCCTCTATGGTCTTTAACAAAATTTCAGGCAAAGCATAAAGCGAGTGGGTTCCGAAAACCATGTCAACATATTTATAATAGCGACGAAAACGCTCGTCCATTCCCTTTTGCTGTGTCATGCATCCGCAAACACCGATTATAAGATCGGGGTTTTTCAATTTGTAAGGCTTTAATGCACCAATTCTTCCGAAAAGCTTTTTTTCCGCATTTTCTCTTACCGCACAGGTGTTATATAAAATAAGGTCGGCTTCATTGACGTTTTCTGTTTCAGTATATCCCATTTCAGAAAGCATTCCCCAAAGCTTTTCGGAGTCGCTTTCATTCTGCTGACAGCCGAGTGTTATCAAAAGACATTTTTTACCTTCGCCGTTTAATTCTCTTACTTTTTCAGCAAAGACTCTTTGTCTTTTAACCTCTTCCTCACTTGTCTTAATTATTTCCATCTTCATTCGTCCTTTCGGCGTCTCTTTTATACTTCATTTGTTTAATCTTATCTTCCGGAAGACATTTTTTTATAAGTTCTTCAAACTCTTCTTCCTTCATGCATCTTTTAGGCATGATAAACTGACTTCCCGGCACCCTCATTATCCAGAGGTTTTTGGTTTCCTTTACGTATTTTACATACTTCCACTCAAGGTCGCCTTTTAATTTTCCTATGGCAATTTTCATGCCTTCTTCAGAAAATGTAAAGCTTGAAGAAGCATTTGAAAGGCCTGATTTATTAAATACAATCGAAATACTTGCATTTGATGAAAGCAAAAGGAACAAAAGTATTCCAACGCACCACCAAAGAGGGGTGACAGCCCCTTCCATCCCGGGCTTATTTGATGCAAATATAATTAAAAGCACCGCTATACCAACGAAAAAAGCAATACTCATTTTTATGGGCTTTGCAATGGTAGAATCTGCATATTCCGTAAATTCGTTATAGCTTAATTTGTCAACTTTTACCTTCATTTTTTTATCTTTCCTTTCAAAAAAGGCACACTCTCTCCGATTTTATTATTAATACAATATTATATCACTAAATAAGGATTAAAACAAGGGGAAAAATGAGTTTTTTTAAGTTTTTTCTATGTTAAAAGTTCTTCCGTAACATTTTATAAAAACGCCGTCGTCCGTTGGCTTTGCAGAATGACAGAAAAAAAGAAGTGCAGTTCAATATGTTCTACACTTCTTTTTTGTTGTTGGATTTAACTTTCTTCAGTGATATTCTCTGCAGTGCACAGAGCGATATTTTTGTTATTTCTTATAAGTTGCTTCGCAGGTCAAGTTTACCCCAAGCTTTTTGAACATATTTTCATCAACAGGCGAAAGAATTACCGTTGAGTGAGCCTCCGCTCCCTTAAGTGCACTTATTCCTTCAAGAGCCTTTTTTGCAACAGGATCACTTGCCGCACAAATCGAAAGAGCAACCAATGTTTCATCCATATGAATTCTGGGATTTTTGCTTCCAAGGTGGTTTACCTTAAGATTCTGCAAAGGTTCAATAACCTCAGGGGAAATAAGGTGCGCTTCATCATCAATACCTGCAATTTCCTTTAAGGCATTAAGAAGCGCCGCACTTGATGCTCCCAACAAGGATGATGTTTTACCTGTTACTATCTTGCCGTTTGTAAGCTGAATTGCACATACGGGACCATCGGTGCTTTCTCCCTTTTTGATGGCTGCATTTGCAACGGCACGGTCACTTACCGTAACCTCTGCCTGTTTCATGATAAGTTCCATTTTTCTTATCACGTCATTATCGCATTTTCCGTTTATCTTATCCTTTAATACCTGATAATATCTTCTTACGATTTCTTCCTTTGATGCCTGTCTTACAACCTCATCGTCGATGATGCAGTTACCTGCCATGTTAACACCCATGTCTGTAGGTGATTTATAGGGACTCTCCCCCATTATCTTTTCAAACATAGCATTTAACACGGGGAAAATTTCAATATCTCTGTTATAGTTTACCGCTGTTTCACCATAAGCCTCAAGATGGAAATGGTCAATCATATTAACGTCGTTTAAGTCGATTGTTGCCGCTTCATAAGCAAGGTTTACATGATGCTTTAACGGAAGATTCCATACAGGGAAGGTTTCAAACTTGGCATAGCCTGCCTTAACTCCCCTCTTATTCTCGTGATAAAGCTGTGATAAACAGGTTGCCATTTTTCCGCTTCCGGGACCGGGAGCAGTTACTACAACAATGGGACGTTCCGTTTCGATATAATCGTTTTTACCGTAACCGTCATCACTTACGATTAATTCAACGTTGGAAGGATAACCCTCTATAGGATAGTGAAGGAACACTTTTATTCCCATGTTTTCAAGCTTTTTCTTAAATACATCCGCCGCAGCCTGACCGCTGTACTGAGTGATTACAACGCTTCCCACCATAAGGTTAAGGTTATTGAATGCCTCAATCAAACGGATGGTATCAAGGTCATAAGTGATATTATAGTCACTTCTCACCTTGTTTTTCACAATGTCAATGGAACTTATTACGATAACTATTTCAAGCTTATCCGCAAGATGCATAAGCATTTTTATCTTACTGTCGGGCTGAAAACCGGGAAGCACACGGGATGCGTGGTGGTCGTCAAAAAGCTTGCCGCCAAGCTCTAAATAAAGCTTGTCGCCAAACTCGGTCACTCTCTTTCCGATGTGTTCGGACTGCATCTTTATATATTTTTCGTTGTCAAAGCCAATTTTACCGTTCATACAAACAGCTCCACTTCCTGTGAAATAATTCTTTTAAAACCAATCTTCGATATTATAACACAAAGTAAAACTAAAAACAAGAGATTTCTTAAAAGAAATCTCTTGTTTTTTATAAACAGCTTATTATTACGTTAATTGCTTTTTCAAGCTCGTCCTTTTTGATGTTTAAGGGAGGCAAAAGTCGTACCTTATTTTTAGCCTTAATTACCAAAACACCCTTTTCACGACATTCCGCTATTATCTCTCCTGCATCCTTTTCGGTTTCGATGCCTATCATAAGTCCCATACCCGAGATACTCTTTACACCCTTGGCACCGTTAAATGCATTAAAAATCATTTCCGACTTTTCTGATACCTCGGAAAAAAGCACATCTGTCATTCTCTCGATAACGGAAACAGCACCTGCAGCTGCGATTGGGTTTCCTCCGAAGGTTGAGCCGTGGTCACCTGATTTTAACACGTTTTCTGTCTTTTCATACATCATACAGCATCCGATGGGAAGACCGCCGCCAAGTCCCTTTGCGGTTGTAACCACATCAGGCTCTATACCGTAGTTCATATAAGCATAAAGGGCACCGCATCTGCCGTTACCTGTCTGCACTTCGTCAACCATCACCAGGATGTCTTTTTCTTTTGCAATCTTATAAACCTCTGTTACAAATTCCTTGGAAAGAGGCATTACGCCCCCTTCACCCTGAACCATTTCCATCATGATTGCGGCGATGTTTTCCTTTTCTGCAAGCTCACGGAAAGCTTCAACATCTCCTGCATCAATGTGGCAAAAGCCATCGGGAAGCGGCAAAAATAACTTATGGAATACATCCTGTCCCGTTGCAGCAAGTGTTGCAAGAGTTCTTCCGTGGAAGCTGTTATTAAGAGTTACGATTTTCGCACCCGCAATCCCCTTATCCTCTGCATATTTTCTTGCAATTTTAATTGCACATTCATTGGCTTCTGCACCGGAGTTTCCGAAAAACACCTTTTTTGCCCCTGTTTTTTCGCAAAGCAATTTTGCCAATTTAACGCAAGGCTCTGTATAATAGAGGTTTGATGTATGCTGAACCTTTGTAAGCTGACAAGTTACGGCGTTAACCCACTCATCATCGGAATAGCCGAAGGAATTTACCGCAATACCGCTTCCGAGGTCAATATATTCCTTACCGTCCTCGTCGTAAGCCTTGGCGCCTTTACCCTTTACTATTGCAATGGGAAAACGCGCATAGGTATTTGAAATATAATTTAAGTCATCATTTATAATGCTCATAATCCTGCCTCGCTTTTATCCTTTACAACCATTGTACCTGCACCTTCGTCTGTCAACGTTTCAAGAAGAAGAGCATGAGGCACTCTGCCGTCAAGAATTGTAACTCTTTCAACGCCCATATTTATAGCGTCAATACAGCACTCAACCTTGGGAATCATACCGCCGTTAATGATACCGTCTTCAAATAACTTGTGTGCTTCTGCTATATCCATACAATGAATAACGGAATCGGGATCATCCTTATCACGGAGTACGCCTGTAATATCCGTCATGGAAATAAGACGTTCTGCCTTTAATGCCCCTGCGATGAATGCCGCCGCAGTATCGGCGTTTATGTTGTATGTATTACCCTCCATATCGCAACCAACGGTTGAAACAATAGGAATATAGCCTTTTTCAATCAAATCGCACACAGGCTCTGTGTTAACCTTTGTAATTGTACCCACATAGCCATAGCGTTCATCCTTCATTTCTGCCTCAATCATATGTCCGTCAATACCGGAAATACCCATGGCCTTGCCACCCTTTTGCTCAATAAGGCTTACAAGGTTTTTATTTATCTTTCCGGCAAGAATCATCTGAACAACGTCAACGGTTTCCTTGTCTGTTACACGAAGACCATCAAGGAATACGGATTCCTTTCCGATTTTCTTAAGCATATCGCTTATCTCGGGGCCGCCGCCGTGAACAACAACGACCTTTACGCCGATTAAGTGAAGAAGCACGATATCTTCCATAACCTGCTCTTTAAGCTCGTCGTTTATCATGGCATTTCCGCCGTATTTAACAACAACAATCTTTCCATAATACTGCTGTATATAAGGAAGTGCCTGGGTTAATATTTCCGCTCTCTGAGCGTTTGTTACTTTAAGTTCCATAAAAACACCTCTTAAAATCAGGTTCTGTAATCGCCGTTAATTTTAACGTAATCATAAGTAAGGTCACATCCCCATGCGATACTTTCCGCATCACCGTCGTTTAAGTCAACAAGGATGTCAATTTCCTTTTCAAGGAGAATTTCCTTTGCGATTTCCTCGGAGAAGTCAACGCCTGCACCGTCCTTACATACAAGGATTTTACCCTTGGGTGAAGAAAAATGCACGTCAACCTTATTTACATCAATATCGGCACCGCTGTAGCCGAGAGCACAAAGCACTCTTCCCCAGTTAGCGTCTGCACCGAACATTGCCGCCTTTGTAAGTGATGAGCAGATAACGCTCTTTGCCGCAATTTTAGCAGCTTCCTTTGTCTTACCGCCTGTTACGATACACTGAAGGAGCTTTGTAGCACCTTCACCGTCACCTGCAATCATTCTGCAAAGCTCAACGGTTATTGTATTAAGAGCCTTCATAAAGGTGGTGAAATCTTCGCCTTCTTCTGTAATTTCTTTGTTTCCTGCCATACCGTTCGCCATTACGGAAACCATATCGTTTGTGGAAGTATCTCCGTCAATGCTTAACATATTAAAGGTTTCGGTTATATCGCCGGAAAGTGCTTTCTGAAGCATCTTTGCGCTTATTGCCGCATCAGTTGTAATAAACACAAGCATGGTTGCCATATTGGGGTGAATCATTCCGCTACCCTTGGCAATACCGCCCATCTTACACTCCACTCCGCCGAGAGTAAAGCTTACGGCAATTTCTTTTTTCACGGTGTCGGTGGTCATTATTGCTTCTGCCGCATCAAGTCCGTCAGCCTTCAAGGACGCGCAAAGTGAAGGAATTCCCTCTTTTATGGGAGTTATATCAAGTCTCTGACCGATAACACCTGTTGATGCAACGATTACATCGTTTTTATCAATTTTAAGTTCCGATGCAATAGCCTCACTCATAGCTTCGGCAACTTCAATACCGTCGGCATTACAGGTGTTGGCATTTCCGCTGTTGCAGATTGCACACTGTGCATAGCCGTCCGAAATATGATTTTTCGTAACTGTATTGGGAGCACCCTTTACAAGGTTAGTTGTATAAACAGCCGCAGCCGTTGCTCTCTTTTCACTTACGATTAACGCAAGATCCTTTTTGATTTTATTTTTTCTTATTCCGCAATGTATGCCTGATGCCTTAAAGCCTTTAGCGGCACAAACGCTGCCTTCGATAATTTTAATTTCGCTCATAACTTCCTCCTATAACTCCAGGGCGCTTTTTTCGTCTTTTCCGAGAGCAATATTCATACATTCTATTGCCGCTCCGGATGCGCCTTTTCCCAAATTGTCATATCTTGCGGTTAAAATTATTCTTTCTTCGTTTCCGTAAACCGCAATTCTCATAAAGTCCTTGCCCATGTATTTCACGGAAGATAAGAAACCTTCTTCATCATCTTCTTCATACTTTACAATTTCTGTGTTGTAATATTTCTTGTAAACTTCTTTTATATCCTCTATTCTGCCCTTAAGTAAGTCCTTTGCGAAAAGCGGAACCGTAACTTCCATACCGCTGTAAAAATCAGCCACGATGGGACAGAAAATAGGGGCATTGTTTATTCCGGTAATTGCCTTCATTTCCTTCAGGTGCTTATGGTTCTGAGTAAGTGCATACTGTCTCGGACCTTTAAGAAGTGGATTTTCCTCCGCTTCGTACTCTGCAATCATTTTCTTTCCGCCGCCTGAATAGCCTGTTAAGGAATGACAGGTGAGCCCCAAATCGGGAGAAATAAAACCTTCCTTAACCAAGGGATATATAAGTGCTATAAATCCTCCTGCATGACAGCCGGGAACCGCAATCCTTTTTGAATTTTTAATTTTTTCTCTGTGGGCTAAAGATAACTCAGGAAAACCGTAGGCGAAATGCTCTTCCGTTCTGTGGGCAGTTGATGTATCAATAATTATAACATCATCATTTGCCATGGCTACCGCTTCTCTTGCCGCATCATCAGGAAGACAAAGGAATGTTACATCACTTTCGTTGATTGCATTTTTCCTTGCCTCGGAATCCTTTCTTTTATCTTCCGAAAGGCGGATAAGTTCAATATCCTCCATGGCTTCAAGTCTTTCGTAAATACGAAGACCGGTTGTTCCTGCCGAACCATCTATAAATATTTTAGTTTTCTTGTCACACATAAATATCACCGCATTATATCATTTTGCATAATTATAGCATTGTCTAACGGAAAAATCAAGGTTTTTTTGCAGTTTTTTCGATATTTATGCACTTTAACAATTTATTTATGCATAAACTTTCATTTTTGTATATTTTTCCTGCATAAAAATGAATAAGTGGAGCGAATTACATTTTCAACCCCACTTATAATCAGTTAAAATGTTATTGTATGTGTCTTTTCAACGGTTTCTCCGGGCTTCACAAGAATAATTCCTTCACGCTTTGTGATATCACCGTCAGAATCTGTTCTGTCGATAAAGCTGCACCAGGGCTCGATGCACACATAGTCCGCATCTTCCTTATGCCAGAGTACAAGATAGTCAATTCCGGGGAAGTCAATCTTAATTTCCCTGCCTCCGCTCTTTCTTCTTAAAGTTACGCTTCTGGAATTGTGATCCTTTATTACATAGGAATCTGTTCCGAACACACCGCGTGTCAAAGGAAGAGTTCTGTTTTTAAGTTCAATTTTCTTTGTCTCACCGCTAACCAGTCTTCCGTCCATCACCTGATGCATAAGATAATCGTCTTCCGGGAAAACGATTTCATAATTTTCAATTCCGTCGGGAAGATTATATGCTTCGTGGCTTCCGAAGGATGCAGGCAGAACCTTTCCGTCCCTGTTTTCTACACTGTATGTAGTGATTACCTTGTTCTCTGAAAGCTTGTATTCTACTCGGAAAGAGAAAAGGAACGGATATTTTAAAAGTGTTTCTTCGTTTTCCTTAAGGCAGAATACCACTCTGTCATCGGAAAGTTCTTCAACCTCGAAAACAGAGCCCTTTGAAAAACCATGCTGAGGCATTTCGTACCATTTACCTTCATAGTGATATTTTCCATCCTTAAGACTTGAGCATATGGGGAACAAAACCGGTGAGTGATCCTCCCATATAAGTCTTCCGTTATCCTGCCAGAGCTGTTCCTCACCCTTAAATTTAAGGCTTTCGCACTGCGCTCCCTTTGATGTAAATTTCATTTCGATAAATTCGTTTTTAATTTCAACATTCACTGCCATTCTGCCCAAAACCTCCCCTACTTTTTCGTGTGATACATAATTTGCCAAGCGGTCAACGCTTGTTTCTTCTTTATTTATAAGTGCAAGATACTGCCCGTGAAAATAGCGGAGCAATCCTGCCGCAGGATAAACCATAAGGCTTGTACCTGCAATAATTAAAAGGTCTGCCTTAGAAATATGTTCTATAGCTGACGCCACCACGTCATCGGAAAGTGCCTCATCATATAATACCACATCGGGTTTTATAACTCCGCCGCAAGTGCAGGTGGGAACTCCCTCGGAATTTTTCATGTAAGCCGCATCATAGAATTTATTGCACTTTGTGCAGTAGTTTCTGTGCACACTTCCGTGAAGTTCATAGACATTAACACTACCTGCCGCCTGATGAAGTCCGTCAATATTCTGAGTTATTACAGCCTTTAATTTGCCCGCCTTTTCCATTTCCGCCAGCTTTTTATGAGCTTTATTCGGAAGGATGGAAAGGTCAATCATTTTTTCTTTGTAAAAGTTAAAAAACTCATCCGTATGCTTTTCAAAATAGCCGTGACTTAAAATCATTTCCGGAGGCACGGAATTTTCTTCGCTATAAAGCCCGTCCTTGCTCCTGAAATCCTTAAGTCCCGACTCGGTGCTGACACCTGCACCGCCGAAAAACACGATATAATTGCAACTGTTTATAAGTCTTTGAAGCTTATCCATAATTTCTCCTTATGAAACAAGGCTGCCCATGCAGCCTTGTTTTTTTAATTGTTGCTTTCGTTAATTTCTTCCTTGGCGTCCTTGCCCACTCTTCCCCAATAACGGAAAACGAGAGCTCCAAGTATTCCGATACATGCTATCGCAAGAGCCCAGGGCTTTGACTTAAAGCAAACAACCGCAATGGCTCCGAGAAGAATACAGATTGTGTATATAATCAAAACAACCTGTTTCTGTGAAAATCCTCTGTCCATAAGCCTGTGATGAAGATGTCCTCTGTCGGGAGACATTATGGGACGATGCTCCTTAATTCTTCTCAAAATTGCAAAGCTGGTATCAAAAATCGGAATACCAAATGCAATAAAGGGTACCGCAAAGGAAATTATTGCATGAATTTTGAAAAGTCCGGAAACGGAAATTACCGCCATTACAAAGCCTAAAAATGTAGAGCCTGTATCACCCATAAAAATGGATGCAGGATTAAAGTTATAGGGTAAAAATCCGAAGCAGGAACCAACCAGTGCTGCAGTTAATATCGCAATGCCGTATTCTCCCTGCATAAGAGCAACCAGGAAAACGGAAAACGAAGCTATTGCCGAAACGCCTGCCGCAAGACCGTCAAGACCGTCAATTAAGTTAACGGCATTGGTAAGTCCCACAATCCAGAGAATTGTGATGGGATAAGAAAGCCATCCGAATTCAAATCCTCCGCTTTCCATGAAGGGAAGTATTATTCTCTCAATTCTGACACCGCATATTACGGGAATTGCCGCCGCAACAATCTGCACTGCAAACTTAAACTTTGCACCAAGGCCGTATTTATCGTCAAATATGCCAAGCACAACCATAATAATTGCACCTGCCATCATTCCGATAAACTCAATATCCGCCTTGTAAAAGCAAAGAGTTGTAACAAGAAATCCCGCAAAAATCGCCAGTCCTCCAATTAAGGGGGTAGGCTTTTTGTGCACTCTTCTTTTGTCCTTGGGAACATCTATCGCACCGATTTTCACCGCCAAAATTTTAGCCAAAGGTGTTGTTGCAAAAGCGACGGCAAACGCAACTACAAATGAAAGAATTATCTTCATTGTATCTGTCAATCAAATTCACTCCTATCTTGCAACAAAGCCAATCTTCTTGTAAACCTTGTCAAGTGTTCTCTGTGCTACTCTACCTGCAATTTCAGCACCGTTTTTGTAAACGCTTTCAACATAGTCCTTGTTCTTTGAAATGTCTTCATACTTTTCTCTTACGGGACGAAGCATTTCTATTACAGCTTCTGCGGTCTGAACCTTGAAATCACCATAGCCGAGACCTGAGAAACGATTTACGGATTCTTCTATTGTTGCTCCTGTTGCTATTGAATAGATGGAAAGAAGGTTATTTATACCATCCTTGCCCTCTCTGTATTCAATCTTCGCTTCGGAGTCTGTTACCGCACTCTTGAACTTTTTCATAATTACTTCAGGAGCGTCAAGTATTCCGATGTTTCCCTTGGGATCTGATTTACTCATTTTACTTGTAGGATCGGCTAAGCTCATAACCTTTGCGCCAACCTTCGGAATAACTGCTTCGGGTACTTTGAATGTATCTCCGTAAACCCCGTTAAATCTTGCAGCAATGGTCTGCGCAAGTTCAAGATGCTGTTTCTGGTCAATTCCTACCGGCACCTTGTCTGTCTGATACAAAAGAATATCTGCAGCCATAAGTATGGGATATGTGAAAAGACCTGCATTTATATTATCCGCATGCTTCTGAGATTTATCCTTAAACTGGGTCATTCTTGAAAGCTCACCCATGTAGGTGTAACAGTTAAGAACCCATGCAAGCTGAGCGTGTGCAGGCACATGGCTCTGAAAATATATAAGACTCTTTTCAGGGTCAAGTCCGCAGGCTAAATAAAGAGCCAGAAACTCCATACATCTTGCTCTGAGTTCCTTAGGATCCTGTCTTACAGTTATGCAATGCTCGTCCACAACGCAGAAGCAGCAATCATACTCTTCCTGCATTTTGAGCCAGTTTTTAACCGCACCTATATATCCGCCGAGACCTAAAGCACCTGAGGGCTGAATCCCGGAAAATACTCTCTCTCTTCTTTCTTCGCTCATAAAAGAGCCTCCTTTGTCTTAATACATAATCATACATGTTATATTTTACCACAAAAATCCAGCTTTGTAAAGTATAAAAGTAATTTTCGGGACAAGTTTTTCATAGATATATAAAAAAGATTTATTACGAAAGGAGATACTATGAAAGCAGAACTTATATGTGCCTTTACAATTTTTTCCGTAATGCTTTTCACTCCATGTCTTACCTTTGAAAAAGAAACTCAAAATGTAAGCGAAAACAACTCCGTCACAGAAGCAGAAACCACCTATGAAGAGCCTACGGTTTCAGTTCTTAACATATATGACGGAAGCGTTTTTTCCGTTCCCATGGAGGAATACCTTTTAGGAGTGGTTTTGGCAGAAATGCCTGCAAGCTTTGAAAACGAAGCCTTAAAGTCACAAAGCGTTGCCGCAAGAACTTATACCCTCGGGAAATTAACCTCCCCCTCCCACGATAACGCCGATATATGCATGGCGGCATCCTGTTGTCAGGCATATATTTATCCGTCGCTATATGAAGGCGGTGAGGACAACCTTATAAAAGTAAAAAATGCGGTGGATAGCACCCGCGGAGAAATTATGACCTACAATTCAGAGCCTGTTTTGGCTGTATTTCATTCCATGAGTGCAGGTAAAACAGAGGATGCCGAAAACGTATGGGGTTCAAGTGTTCCCTATCTCAAATCCGCAGAAAGCGAGGGCGAAAAAGTTCTTGAAAAATTCGAGACCACTTACGCAATAAGCTTTTCGGAATTTGCAAAGAAAATAAATTCCGTCGCGGCAGATGCCCTTCTCACTTCTCCCGAAGAAATAGAAAAGCCCCTGTTAAGCGATGCAGGATATGTAAAATCAATAAAAATCGGAAACCGCACCTTTACGGGAAGCGAAATAAGAAGTATTTTCTCCCTACGCTCCGCATCTTTCAATATCAAAGCTGATGAATCCCTTGTCACCTTCACCGTTAAGGGCTACGGTCACGGCGTTGGAATGAGCCAGCACGGTGCAAACCAAATGGCAAAGAAAGGTAAAAAGTACGACGAAATATTAAAACATTACTATAAAGGCGTTGAAATTGACATGATAAAATAAAAGCCTTTTGCGTTTCGCAAAAGGCTTTTATTTTACTTTATTCCTTTCATCCAGAGCAGAGCAAGGTGAGTCCATTCTGCCGCAGATTCGTTTACCCAGGCAGGGTTTCCAACCTCGGTAATTTTATTGGCAAGTGCCATTCCGTGAGGAGCTTCACGGAAGATATGAAGCTCAAAGGGGATTTTTGCATCGGCATAAGCCTTTGCAAAGGTAAGGGCATTATACACGGGAACCGCCGTATCTGTCGATGTATGTACGATAAATGCAGGTGAGGATTTTTCGTCAACCCTTGTCTCCAATGAATATTCGGCAAGCTCGGCATCTGTAGGTTCCAAACTTCCCGTAAGGTTCTGGAACGAGCCTTTGTGTGTGGGAACAAGGGCGGAAATTACGGGATACACGGGGATGATACCGGTGGGTTTGTTAAAGCCGAAGGGCATATCAATTTCCTTATATATTTCGTCCATATGCCAGAGTGTTCCGAGGCTTGCGCAAAGGTGACCGCCTGCAGAAAATCCCGTTGCGAAAACTCTTTCGGGATTAAGTCCGTAAAGGTCAGCGTTTTCCTTTATGTATTTCATCGCCTTTGATGCTTCAATTAAGGGACGGGGGAATTTCGCATTTTCACCAACGGAATAGTGAAGAACGAAGGCGCAAAGTCCCTTTGCCACAAAGTCAAGAGCAATGGGCTCGCCCTCTCTGTCATAGCAAACACAGGCATATCCCCCTCCGGGAATTACCAAAATTGCGTCACGAACGAAGCCTTGAAGCTTCTCGGGAGCATAAACCTCTAAATATATATTTTCATCTGTTTCAGAAAGTGCTATTTTTTCGTATATCATAAAATCATTCCTTTCGATGTAGTACACTGTAATTATATCTGTTTCCTGAATTAAAGTCAACGAAAAATATCATTTATTTATTGAATTTTCTTCCTTTTAATGTTATAATATAAGGTAATGCAAAAAGAAAGGACGGAATTCCTTTGATTTATCTTGATAACAGCGCAACAACAAAGCCCTCAGAGGCATCCGTAAAAGCGGTTTGCCGAATGATGGAAGAAGAATTCGGAAATCCTTCTTCCAGGTACACTTTAGGGCTTCGTGCGGAAAAAATATTAACAGAAGCAAGAGAGGCTGTCGCCTCCTCCCTTCACGTAAATGCAAAGAACATAATTTTCACATCGGGCGGAACGGAAAGCGACAATCTGGCAATAATAGGCGGTGCCAACATAAAAGCAGGACGCCGTATTGTTACCACGGAAATTGAGCACGATGCGGTAAAAAATGCATTTTTGCATCTTGAATCATTGGGCTTTGAAGTTGTTTTCGTTGCTCCCGAACCTGACGGCAGGGTATTACCCGAAAAAATTCTTGATGCGGTAGATGACAAAACCTCCCTTGTAAGCGTGATGCACGTAAATAACGAAACGGGAGCTATCCTTCCCATTGAAAAGCTCAGCCCTATGATTAAAAGAAAAGCACCGAGAGCACTTTTCCATGTAGATGCGGTGCAGTCCTACGGAAAAATTGACCTTTATCCCGCAAAATGGGGCGTTGACTTAATGACGGTAAGCAGTCACAAGGTTCACGGACCAAAGGGCGTTGGTGCTTTATATAAAGCGGACAAGGTTACGGGCTTAAAGCCCACAGCCTTCGGAGGCGGTCAGGAAGGAAACTTACGATCGGGAACGGAAAATCTTCCCGGTATTGCAGGATTTGGCGAAGCCGCAAAGGAGATTAATCCAAAGGAGCATTTTGAAAGAGTAAAAGTTCTCAAAGAAAGCTTTGCAAATAAGCTTTTGGCTCTTCCCGATGTTTACTTAAACGGAAATTTAGATGCTTCCTCACCCTATGTATTAAACGTATCCTTTAAGGGCATCCGCTCGGAAATTATGCTTAATTCCCTTTCCGAGGAAGAAATTTTCGTAAGCTCCGGCTCTGCCTGTGCAAAGGGTGCAAAAACAAGCTCCACTCTTAAGGCTATGAATGTTCCCTATCCCGACAACGCCATAAGGTTCAGCTTTTCAAAACACACCACCGAAGAAGAATTAAATAAAACTTATGAAATTATAATAAAGAAACTGGAGATATTAAGATGAGAGAAATGATACTTGCCAAAACAGGCGAACTTATATTAAAGGGCGGAAACCGCCGCCGTTTTCAGGATATGCTTAAAGGAAATATGAAGCGTAGCCTTAAATCCGTGGGCGATTTTTCCATATTCGATCAGCAGGCAACGGTTTATGTGCTTCCCGAAAGAGAAGATGACATTGATGAAATGCTTAACCGCCTTTCAAAGGTTTTCGGTATAGTAAATCTTTCCCGTGCGGGCATAATAGAAAAAGACATGGAGAAAATTATGAACTTCGCACCGGAATATTTAAGAGACACTTTAATTAGCGTAAACTCCTTTAAGGTTGAATCACGCCGTGCGGATAAGTCATTCCCCTATAAATCACCCGAAATTTCCGCAATGACAGGGGGCGCTCTCCTTGAAGCATTCCCCCACCTTAAGGTTGATGTATTAAATCCCGATGTGGTGGTTCGTGTTGAAATAAGAGACACCGATGCTTTCGTTTATGCAGGAAGAATCAAGGCTGCAGGCGGTATGCCCACAGGCACCAACGGAAGAGCAATGCTTTTATTATCAGGCGGTATCGACAGCCCCGTTGCAGGTCATATGATTGCAAAGCGTGGAGTTTATCTTGAGGGAATCCACTTTTTCAGCTATCCCTATACAGGTGAAAAGGCAAAGGAAAAGGTTTTGACATTGGCTGACCGTCTTGCGGACTACACAGGAAGTATGCCTCTTCACATCGTTCCCTTTACAGAAGCACAGCTTGCCATTCGTGACAACTGTCCTTCGGAGCATATGACACTCATTATGAGAAGAATGATGATGAAAATTGCAAACGAAGTTGCAAAAAAGAGAGAATGTCAGGGACTTATAACAGGTGAATCCATCGGGCAGGTTGCAAGTCAGACCGTTTGGGCATTGGGTGTTACGGATTCTGTAACAGACATTCCCGTTTTCCGTCCCTGCATCGGTATGGATAAGGATGAAATCGTTCAGATTGCAAGAAAAATCGACACCTTTGAAACCTCCATCCTTCCCTATGAGGATTGCTGTACGGTGTTTACTCCAAAGCATCCCACGACCAGACCCAATATCGAAAACATATTAAAAAGCGAAAGCCACATTCCCTTTGATGAGCTTTGTCAGAAGGCTATCGAAGGAATTGAAACAATCGGTATAAAAAAATATTAATTCCGAAAGGATTGACTTAATTGAACGCTGAAATTCTTGCAATAGGAACAGAGCTTTTAATGGGACAGATTGCAAACACCAACGCCCAGTTTATAACCGCAAGGTTATCGGAGCTTGGAGTAAATGTCCATTATCACACGGTAGTTGGCGACAATGCAGAAAGATTAAAAGAGTCTCTCACCCTTGCCTTTTCCAGAAGCGACTGTGTAATTATGACTGGTGGACTTGGCCCCACCTATGACGATATGACAAAGGAAACCGTGGCAGAATATTTCAATATGCCCCTTAAAATGGACGAAGTGGCACTAAATCAGATTACGGAATATTTCAAAAGTCGCGGGCGTGTGATGTCAGAGTCCAATAAGAAACAAGCGTTAATCCCCGAAGGGGCAATAACGCTTTACAACAAGTTCGGAACTGCACCGGGTGTTTTAATTGAAAAGGACGGCAAAATCGCCGTTATGATGCCCGGTCCTCCCCGTGAAATGAAGCCTATGTTTACGGAATATCTCATTCCGTTTTTAGAAGAAAAAAGCGGCGTTACGGTAAAGTCAGATTTCATCCGCATTTTCGGCATCGGCGAGGCAGAGGCTGAAAGCAAAATAACCCATCTCACTTCCTGCGATAATCCCACGGTTGCGCCCTATGTAAATCCGGGTGAGCTTTCACTCCGCATAAGTGCAAGGGCTAAAACCAAAGATGAAGCAGAAGCCATGATTGCTCCCGTAAAAAAAGAGCTTTACGACATTTTCGGAGATATGATTTACGGCGAAGGGCTCACCTATTCCCTTCCGGAGTGTGTGCTTGAATTGCTCCGTGAGAAAAAGCTTACATTTTCCTCTGCAGAAAGCTGCACAGGCGGTATGATTGCATCTGCAATAACAGACCTTCCCGGCTCATCGGAGGTATTTTTATACGGTGCAGTTACCTATGCAAATTCCGCCAAGGTTATGGCAGTAGATGTTTCTCCCGAAACTTTAGAAAAATACGGTGCGGTGTCGGAGGAAACAGTACTCCAGATGGCAAGAGGTGTTCGCCTTAAATCCGGAAGTGACATCGGCGTTTCCACAAGCGGTATTGCAGGTCCCACAGGCGGCACTCCCGATAAACCTGTGGGCACGGTATGGATTGCAATATCCACAGAAAAATGCGAAAAAGCAATAAAGCTTTTCATCCCCGGTGCGAGAGACCGTGTGAGAAATGCGGCAATGCTTAATGTATATGACCTTATAAGAAAAGCTATATTGGAGGATTTGGTATGATTAACTTATGGGAAAAGGAAAACATTCCCCTTTATGATGAAGAAAAAGGGCAAAATCCCGAAATGGAAGCATTTTTAATCGATTCCGATAAGCCTCTCGGTGCAGTTATCATATTCCCCGGCGGAGGCTATCACCATTTATCGCTGGAAAATGAAGGTTCAAAAATTGCAGAATTTTACAACAACAACGGCTTTAATGCATTCGTTGTAACCTATCGACTCACCCCCTACAACCACCCTGCAATGTTACTTGATGCCCTTCGTGCAATAAGGCTTGTACGCTATAATGCAGAAAAATTCAACGTAAATCCCGATCAGATTGCAATCCTCGGCTTTTCCGCAGGCGGTCATTTGGCAGGAAGCTTATACACCCACTATGATTTTGAATATGAAAAACAGGATGAAATTGACGAAGTTTCCGCCCGTCCCAACGGAGCGATTTTATGCTACGGCGTTTTATCCTTAAGCAGCAAGTACACCCACTCGGGTTCAAGGCAAAATCTTCTTTCGGACTATTCAGGTGAAGAATATATGCGTCTTTCCGACTTCCTCTCTGCTGAAAAGCAGGTTACGGAAGACACTCCCCCCGCCTTTTTGTGGCATACGGCAGCGGACCCCGTTGTTCCCGTATCAAACAGCATTGATATGGCAAAGGCACTTTCGGAGAAAAAGATTCCCTTTGAATTACATATCTATCCCACAGGCGGACACGGTATGGGGCTTGCACCACAAAAGCCCCACGTAACAAGTTGGGCACCACTTAGCGCCGCATGGCTCCGTGATGAGTTAGGTTTCACATACAAGGATTAAATGAAAAAACATCGAAGCTTTTGCTTCGATGTTTTTTATTATTCCGGTTACATAAGGCCGGGGCCTGTCATTTTATCGGACCAGCCTGCTATTTTGTAATCTCCGTCCGAGAAGAATGCTCGTCTTGCCACTTCTGCCTGATGGAAGCGTCTTATTTGTGTGGGCAAATCGGGATAGCCTCCGTAAGCCTGTTCTCCCATATAAACGATTTCACCAAAGTTTCTGAAAAGCGAATGCCAGGTGGTCATCATAACTCCGGGAAGCTTATATTCCTTCGCTTTATCTGCCGCCGCTTTGACATTTTCCCTTCCCTCCCAGGGACCTGTTACAAAGTCAAATCCCGATTCATCAAACATAGATATTCTCTTGAAGGAATCTACCAACGATCTGGTGTAATCGTAGTATACGATTAAAATGTCCTTTGAAAGCTTTTTCTGGGCGTATTCATAAAATTCGCCTACGTTAGGACAAAGTATATCGCACCACATTATAGCTCGTCTTCCCACTTTTTTAAGTTCATCGGAAAGACCGTTCATATAATTAATAACCTCGTCCATTTTTTCAAGGTTGTGAACGCAGAGATACTCCTCGTCGCATCCTATATGGAAATATTTACCCTCGCCGCAAACTTCAATAAGTTCTGCTCTCACCTTTCTTAAAAGTGACAAAACTTCTTCGTCCTTGAAATTCCAGCTCCAGCCGTAGCAGTTAAACATATAATCTAAAGAAAGGTTCTGATCGAGTACAACGTGCTTTCCGTTTGCCTCACGACAGCCTGATGCATGAGCAAGATGGTTAAACATGGGAATTACTTCAAGTCCCAGGGCGTTTGCCTCTTTAACAATAGCTCTTATTTCATCCTTTTCATATGCAATGGGCCAGGAAAGCTCTTTAAGGCAATCATATTTAATCATTCCCCAGAATTCCAAAACCACGTGAGTATATTTTGAAACTGCCGCAGTACGGATGCATTTTCTTAAAAATTTAAGCTCTGTTTCGGGGAATATGCAAAAATGGATGCTTCTGAAAGAAATTTCTCCGCTTCTTCTTAAAATGCCTTTCTTAAAAGAATAGGAATCGCTTTTTCTGTCATAGGAAAGTCCTTCAAGAAAAAGGAAAAATCCGTGTACTAAATTTGTATAGTTTGTGCCCTTGATGTAAACACCCTTGTCGGTGGCATTTATTACGTTTTCCGCATCTTCTATATCGGCTTTTTCGCCTTCGCCTATCATAATAACATTTTCTTCGGATGTAAAACTTACATTTTTGTACTTATTGTGTGTGAAATTTCCGAAGATTCCCATTAATGCTTCGTTATTTGCCTTTTCAGGAAAAGAAAACAAAGTTTTTTCGTCTAAAATAAAGCTCATATAAATCACTCCTTTTAGCCTAATTATACCACGGGTTAAAGTGGGTTACAAGAAGACCTTTCAACACAAATCAGGACTTTTCAACACTTGATTTCTTCTTTTCCGACTGCTATAATGTAACGGGTGATAAAAATGTCAATCTTAAACAAAAATATGAGCATAAAAATAACGAGAGCCGGAACTCTTCACTGGGGTGCCTGCAAAGTAAATGTTGCCCCCAGATCCTATAACACCCTGGTTTACCGCCTGAAAGGGAACGGAACCTTAACGGGAAAGGATTTTTCTGTTAAGAGCAATGAAGGCGATGTGTTTTTTATGCCAAAAGACACCCCCTACTTTGCCAATTATCACTCGTACAACGAAATTTTATATATGAATTTTGATTCGGACATAATATCTTTGCCTGAAAACTTTACAGAAGTCCATGATGCAAAAAATCTTTTCGAAAAGCTAATATCCGTTTGGGATAAAAAGGAAACGGGGTACTACATCAATTCCCTTTCAATTTTTTGCGACATAATAAAAGCCGTTTCAATTCCGCCTTCTTCTTCTAAAACCAAAAGCGAAGACTTGTTTGAAAAAGCATTTATATACATAAGGGAAAACTTAAAAAATCCCACCTTGTCGATAGACCGTGTAATTTCCGCATCGGGCATCAGCGGAACATATTTCAGACGGCTTTTCATCGAAAAAACAGGCTGTTCCCCAAAAGAATATATAACAAGCGAAAGGCTGAAAATTGCAGAGCAATTATTGTTATCGGGTGAATATTCAATCAGCGAAGCCGCACTCATGTCAGGCTTTTCCGATTCAAATTATTTTGCCAGAGTGGTAAAAAAGGAATATGGAGTATCCCCGTCAAAGCTATATAAACACAAATAAAAAGCATCGAAGCAAAAGCTTCGATGCTTTTTATTATTCTTTAGGGTTAGGGCCATATTTATTTGTACCGGGCTGACTGTCAAAAATACATAAAACCAGAAAAATTATTCCGCCTACCTCAGGAATTAAATTCAGCATATAAAACCATCCGCTTTTCCCTGTGTCGTGAAGTCTTCTTATTCCCAGTGCAACCCAGGGAACTGCTGCTGCAAGACCGTATATTATTGTTATAATTGATATAATAACAAGCGATGGGACAACCCAGTCAGGGCAATATGTTTCCGAAAATGCGATAGCGAAAAAGGTAAATCCTATAACGATAATCTCCATAATAATATGTATCAGATACACATACCAGAATTCGCTTTGGGTGCTTCTGCCGCTGAAATCCGCATATCTTTTAAACATCTCCGCATAAGCCGTAAACATATTGAATTTCTTGGGTGTAACCGTATTTACACCTTTTCCGCAATAAGGGCAAAAAGAAGTGCCTTCATTAATCATCTGTCCGCATTTTGTACAATAGCTCATAATAAACCTCCCTTTTTTTACTTTTTCGCCCAGCGCATTTTGGTGGATTTTGCTCTCGGGTTTCTGAAACATTCTTCACCCGACGGACGTATTACATCCTCGGAAATTTCCGAAAATACACCTTCTTTAAGATATTTCTTAAACGCCTTTTTAACAAGGCGGTCTTCTCCCGAATGGAAGGTCAAAACCGCAACCCTTCCCTTGTCGCTCATTACAGAAGGAAGCTTGTCAAGAAAGGAATAAAGCACCTCAAACTCGGAATTAACGTCAATACGGAGTGCCTGAAATGTTCTCTGACAGCTCTTTTTTAAAGCTTCCTCCCTTTCCTTTTTAGGAAGGTGAGAAAGTGCCTTTACTATTATATTTTTAAGATGAGTGGTTGTTTCAATTGCTCCACCCGACTTGTAGGTTTTAATTATTTCTTCTGCTATTTCCTCGGCATAAGGCTCGTCGGAGTTTTCTATTAACATACCGATTATTTCATCCTCAGAAAGCTCGGATAATCTTTCTGCCGCCGTAACTCCGCTCGTCTGATCAAGCCTTAAATCAAGAGGACCGTCTATTTTATAGGAAAAGCCTCGCTCAGGATTGACAATCTGCATAGAAGACACCCCAAGGTCAGCCAGAATAAAGTCAAACTTTTCTCCGTCGGATACCTTGTCTATTTCCGCAAAGTTCATATTTTTAATTGTTAAAATATCTTCGCCATAGCCTTTTTCCAAAAGACGAGCCTTTGTCTTTTCAGACTCTTCCCTGTCAACATCTGTGGCGTACATTTTCCCCTTACCGGAAAGCTTTTCAAGCATTTTTTCCGTGTGACCGCCATAGCCAAGCGTTGCATCATATCCCACTTCGCCGGGCTCTATTTTAAGGAAATCAAGAATTTCATCAACCATTATGGAAATGTGCATTCCGGCAGGAGTTTTCCCCTTGCTTATTATTTTTTCTATGTCGTCCTTATATTTTTCAGGCTGATGCTCCTTATACTTTTCCGAAAACTTTTTTGGGTGAGTGCCTTTATAGCGCACCCTTCTCTTATGTTCTTCCATGATAATACCTCTTTATTATACTTTAGTTTCATTATAGCAGAAAAATTCCCACAGCACAAGACAAAAATAAAACCGCCAACGGGCGGTTTTATTTTTTTATTTCTTAAACTTTGGAACGCTGTAGTTATTTATTCTTGCTCTGTCGCTTCTTGCGCCTTCGCCAAACTGTTCGCCGTAAATCTGCTGAACAACTCTGTAAGCGCGCTTGGGACGACGGTATTCATCAACAATACCCTTATTATTAAAGCTTCTGGGTCTGCCGTGTTCTCTTCCCAAGGGAATTCTTATATCGCAATACTGCCAGATATATGTACCCGACAAATCTTCATGGGAAAGAAGCTGATCGAGGGAGAATTCAAGCAAGTCTGCCTGATAATCCTCTGTCCAACGCTGAGCTTCAAAGGTGTTAACGCCGGGAATTGCACCGCCGCCAAACTCAGTCATAAGGCGGGGCTTATCAAGGGAATCACAAGCTTCAATATGCTTTGCCCATTTATCCATGAAGACATTCCAGTCGCCGTTTTCTATTGGATCGTACCAGCCCACATACTTATTCATACAAACGATATCGTCAAGGTCGTAGCAGATATCGGGATTTAATCCGCATCTGTTGGAAACGTGTGTAAAGAGCCTGTTTTTGTCCAGTCTTCTTGCCTCGTCCATCATCATTTTTGTAAAGTCATAGCCTGCCTTAGTTTCTGTCGCACACTCGTTATGCATACTGATGATAATGATGCTGGGATGGTTAAAGCCTGCATTTATCATTTCACCAATCATAGGCATAACTCTTTCCTTGGTAAGATCTGTTACCATTGCACCTTCGGGACGTCCCCAAAGAGGCAATTCCTCCCAGAAAAGCATACCGATTTCGTCGCAGTAGTCTGCCGTAATCTGTGCATTGGGATAATGGCTTGTACGAATAGCGTTACAGTTTAAGTTTCTTATAATGTCAATATCCTTCTTGATAAGGTTAAAGGGCATTGTAAATCCCCAGTCAGGATGCTCTTCATGACGGTTGATACCTAAAAGCTTAATCTTCTCTCCGTTTAAGAGAATATCCTTGTGGCTTGTTTTGATTTCACGGAAGCCTGTTCTTTCAATCAGATCTTCGCCGCCAAACTTTGCCTTTATATAGTAAAGGTTGGGCTTGTAAATTCCCCAAAGCTTTGCATTTTCAATTAAAATATCGGATACTTCGATTGTTTTTTCTCCGTTTACTTTAATTTTTTCCTTATACTTAAGTTCATCATTTATGTAAAGCTCGAAATCCTCTTCCTTTTCAGTAAAGGTCTTCAACTCGGTTTTTACATTGACCAATACATCCTTATAATCGTTTTCGATATTATAAGTAATTTTAAGGTCCTTAAGCCAGCTGTCGGAAAGCTCCACAATTTCAACAGGACGTGCAATACCGCCGTAGTTATACCAGTCAACATCCGTAAGAGGATATGTATCTACCATATTGCTGTCGTTATTTACTCTTAAAACAAGGCTGTGCTTACCCTTGGAAAGTCCTGTCACTTCAAATCCGAACTCTAAAAATGCACCGTAGTGATAGCCTAAATGCACACCGTCAAGATATACATCTGCTTCATTATTAACAGAAGAAAACTTTATATAAATGTTTTCGCTTTCTGTTTCAAATTCGGTTTTATACCATGCAGTTCCGATATAGCGGAAAAAGTCTATTTCCAGATTCCAGCATGAAGGAACGGGAAGCTTTCTGTCAGGCTCGGGAAATGATGAAAACCAAGCTTCGTCCTTACCTTTATTTTCGGGGTCAAGTGCAAAATCCCAAAGCTTATCCAAAGCAACGTATTTTGCAGAATTAGTTTTAGTATATAATCTTTCCATAGTTACTCTCCTTACTTGACTTGTTATTTATTTTATTATATAATAATAAAAAATAAATTTCTACCCAAAATCGTACAAAAATTACAAAATCGTACAAACTTTTCCGCATTTGAGGTGTTTTTATGAATATAGCATTGCGTGATGTTGAATATTATAAAGGTTATGGTTTCCAGAAGGACCAGAAATATCTTCATTCCCATTCCGTTGATGAAATATCTTTAATTTCCAGCGGGGATATTACATATATATCTGATGACATCATCACAAAGGTTTCGGGAAAGAGTTTAATTTGTTCAAAAGCTTATCATTTGCATAACCCGTATATCACACCCGACTGTGTGTACGAACGTTATCAGCTTTCCGTCAATTTTGAATATCTTTATGACACGCTTCCTACTATTTATTCAATGAGCACACCCTCTTTTATTGCTCCCCTCTCCGATGAGGATTTTGATGATTTGTCAAAATATGTTTCAATTTTATATACACTTAAAAACAAATCAGGCTTTGAAGATGATGTACTGAAAAAAAATCTTATTTTAGGAGCCCTGTATATAAGAATACATGAAATTTTTTCAAAAACGGATTTAACTCCCGTAAAGCTTACCGGAACATATATAAATGATGTTATTTCTTATATAGAAACGCACTATGCGGAAAAAATCACGCTAGAAGAACTTGCCGGCATTTTTTATATAAGCCGTACAAAGCTTTCAAATGATTTTAAAAAAACAACGGGAATGACTGTAAATTCTTTCCACACTTTAACAAAATTGAAAAATGCAAAGCTGTTTTTGGAAACAGGATTGTCTGTCACCGAAACCGCGGAAAAATGCGGTTTCACCTCAAGCGGATATTTCATAAACACCTTTGTTTCCCACAACAATATTACTCCGTTTAAGTACAGACAATTAATAAAAAGAAAATAATTTAAATTTTTTTCAAAAAACTATTGACAAAACATATGTTCGCATTTATAATATAGAAAAACACGAATATTTGTTCTTATTTTTAAGGAGGTTTTTATAAATGAAAAAGACAGCTACTTCAAAAGTTGACAACCAGTCCAAGGCAGATGCATTAAAAAGCACTCTCGCCCAGATAGAAAAGGATTATGGTAAAGGTACTATTATGAAGCTTGGCGATTCCTCTAATTTGGAGGTTGAAGCTCTTTCCACAGGTATTTTAAGTCTTGATATCGCCCTCGGCATCGGCGGCATTCCCAAGGGCAGAATTGTAGAGGTTTACGGTCCCGAATCATCCGGTAAAACCACTCTCACCCTCTTACTTGCGGCTCAGTGTCAGAGAGAAGAAGGCGTTGTTGCTTTCGTTGACGCTGAACACGCTCTTGATCCTGAATATGCTAAAACATTAGGTGTTGATATTGATGAGCTTCTTGTTTCTCAGCCCGACACAGGCGAGCAGGCTTTGGCTATCGTTGAAGCATTGGTAAGAAGCAGCGCAGTTGACCTTGTAATTGTTGACTCTGTTGCAGCACTTGTTCCCAAAGCTGAAATTGACGGTGAAATGGAAGTTCAGCAGGTTGGTATGCAGGCAAGACTTATGTCAAAGGCTCTTCGTAAACTTGCAGGTGTAATCAATAAAACAAACACTATTGTAGTGTTCATAAACCAGCTTCGTGAAAAGGTTGGTGTTATGTTCGGAAATCCCGAAACCACCACAGGCGGTATGGCACTTAAGTTCTACTCTTCCGTAAGAATGGATATCCGTAAGGGCGAACCCATTAAGGAAGGTGCAAACGTAATCGGTACAAAGACAAAGGTTAAGATTGTTAAAAACAAGGTTGCTCCCCCCTTTAAGAAGGCTGAGTTTGACATGATTTACGGAAAAGGCTTTGCTCCCGAAGGCGTTGTTCTTGATATGGCTGTTGAGCTTGATATCATTAACAAGGCAGGTGCTTGGATTTCCTATAACGGAGAACGTATTGCTCAGGGCAGAGAAAATGCAAAGCAGTACTTAATGGAGCATCCCGAAGTATTTGCCGAAGTTAAGGAAAAGGTTTTAACACACTATAAGGCAGAAGTTGCTCCCAAAAACGCAAACGATGATTTATCAGATGAGTTCCTCGAGGGAGACGACGCTGAATAATTCCCCATTTAACCTGTCCCATCGTAAAATGTTACCCCACATTTTACGAGTGATATAAACCCTTCTATTCAATGATTTTCTAAACGAAAAACGGAAGTGCAACGCACTTCCGTTTTTCGTTATCTTAAATTATTTTTCAAGTGTTTTAAGAATACACTGGGCGTATCCTCTAATAAGAAAATCGTTGGGGTGATTTACGTTATTTCCTGTCATATCTTCAAACTTTTTAGTTTCAAGCATAGCCTTGTGGTATTCTGTCATATTGCAGACAACCATATTTTCAAATTCCTCGGAAAGCTCATTCATAACATACTGCTGATAAGGCTGATTTCCCCAGAATCCTTTAAGCTTTGAATTGGGGCACATTGTTGCAAGAAGAACGATGTCGGCATCCTTCTTTCCTGCCCTTATGGCACTGCAAATTTCTTCAATATCTTTCTTGAAATTAGGAAGTGTTGTGCCACCGTTATTCATACCAAAGCCTAAAATAACAAGGTCTGCATTATGCACTACCGCATTTTCATTTACTGTTTCAAGTCCCCAGGCGCTTGCTTTTCCACCAACAGCTGTATTAACAAAGGTAATATCCTCATATCCGTATTTTTTCTTAAGTTCACGAACTATTAAAGCGTCCCACTTGGGAAGTCCCGGAAGCATTCCCTCTTTCAGAGAAGTAGCATTTGCACCTGCAGATATGCTGTCACCAAAAACAAGAATCTTCACAGGCTGTTTATTTTCAAGTTTTTTGATAAAGTTTGTAAGTTTGGCACCCTTGGCTTCAGGAATATATCTTTCCCATTTGTCAGAATGCTTGTATGTAACAGCAATACTCATAGGATACATAAGCACCCATTCAGCAAATGCAAGCCATTTTCCGTCGTGACGCTCAAAGCACTTACCCTCGATATGTTCATCAAGATAGAAATCCTTATGTTTCATTCTCGGAATCCTGCCCTCGGGAAGCACTATAAGCAATCCGTCTTCCAGCTTATAGTCTTTTCCCTCTTCATAAGTGACTTCCAAGGTATAGTCCGTCACTTTCAGAATTTCATCTGCTTTATATAAAAGACTTATGGGAAGAATATTACCCTCTTCGTCCTCCATAACAAAGCAGGATTCATCCTCCATGATATTGCCTTCCCAAAATGGCACCATATATTTATCCAAATCAAACATTTCCATTCTCCTAACAAAAAAGCTCAGAATATCTGAGCTTTTCATTTTATTATTCTAATTCAGGCTTCTTAAGGAAGCTGGGGATTTCGGGATATGTATCATCGGAGTTATCAATATTAAGTGCACCGAAGATGGAATCGCCCTTCTTCTTTTCTTTTCCTTCAAAACCTGTTGCAATGATGGTAATAGATACTTCATCGCCCATAGCTTCGTCGTTAATCATACCCATCTTGAAGAATACATTGGGATCTGCATAGCTCTGAACAAGTTCAGCCGCTTCGTTAACTTCGAAGAGTGAAAGATCTCTGTTACCGGAGATGCACATAAGAATACCTGTTGCACCTTCAATATTTGTTTCAAGTAAGGGAGCTTCAATAGCAGCCTTTGCAGCAAGCTCAGCTCTGTTTTCACCGGAAGCTCGTCCGATACCGAAGTGTGCACAACCTGCATCCTTCATTACGCTTGTTACGTCAGCAAAGTCAGCGTTCATGAAACCAACATTGCCGATAAGTTCTGTGATACCCTGTACGCCCTGACGAAGAGCTTCGTCTGCCATTCTGAATGCATCGAATAAAGTAGTCTTTGCACTTCCGATAGTAAGAAGCTTATCGTTGGGAATTACAACGATGGTATCAACATTAGCCTTAAGAGCTTCGATACCTTCCATAGCCTTGTCCATTCTTCTCTTACCTTCAAACTGGAAGGGCTTTGTTACGATACCAACTGTAAGGATACCCTTATTTTTAGCAATTCCTGCAATAACGGGAGCAGCGCCTGTACCTGTTCCGCCACCCATACCTGCAGCAATAAATACCATATCCGCATTTTCAATTGCCTTTTCAATTTCTGCAACAGATTCTTCAGCTGCCTTCTTACCTACTTCGGGATCACTGCCTGCGCCCTGTCCCTTTGTAACCTTATCGCCGATCTGAAGTGTTCTGTCAGCCTTTGAACAAGCAAGAGCCTGTGCGTCGGTGTTAACTGCGATAAATTCAACATGCTTAACACCTGCATCTACCATTCGGTTAACAGCGTTGTTACCGCCGCCACCTACACCTATAACTTTTATAACCTGTGTTTCATCCATAATTCTATCCTCCGGCATTATTTTTGCCTCCTTATCCAATTTTACTATTCTATATTATACTATTTTTTGCAATTTGTCAATGACTAAAGTTAAACTTTTGACATTTATTCCGAATTTTCTTCTATTATATTGTCGGCGGTTTCTGTACTGTCGGCATCTTCCGCGACTTCGTCCCCGTTCACCTCCGTATCGGCAGTATTTGTCTCCTCGTCTGCAGGAATTTCCTCTGTCCTGTGTTCAGTGCTGTTCGGACTGTAGAAAACTCCGACTTCGGGATTTTTAGCATCTATAACGCCGCTTACATCAGAGGGCATTGTGCCAATAACCTCTTTAACGTAGGAAATTTTATATGATATATCATCTTCTCCGCCCAATTCTCCAAGCTTTATCGAAAGATCAGGCCATAAAATAAATTCGATGTTATATTCATCCTCAATTTTGATTTCTCGGACATTTTCAAATCCATGATCATTAATTATGGCTAGGCACTTTAAGAGCAGTTCTGTTTTTTCCTCCTCGCCCAGCACCACATAGTCACCCGGATAGAACTCTCCCGATGTAATGTTTCTTACGCAAATAAGATTTTCCGCATCGCTTTCCGAAATAAATCTGATGCTTTTTCCGTTTCTGTCACAGGTCATTATTCCGTCCGCGAAAAACAACGCTGCAAAATCCTCTTCTTCCCTGATTTCAACAATCACCTTTGAGGGATATTTTTTAATCAACGTCACTTCACTTACATAAGGAAGCTTAAGTATTCTCTCCTCAGTACGCTTTTTTCCGTAATCGAAAATATTTTCTCCTTCCGCAAGGTGACTGACTCTGAATATATCTTCATCAGGCACCCGAGCGTTTCCTGTTATTTCTATTACCTCAATATTAAACAAAGGAGTTCTTATGAATATCAAAAAGGCAATGGCAAGAAGAATAAGCAGAAATACAAAGGAAACCACATTACGCTTACGCTTTCTTTTGGCAATCCTTTTTCTTGCACTTTCTCTGTCTTCGTCCCACTCTTGCCTGTTTCTTCTTTCGTCCAAATAATCACATCCTTTGTATATCTGCACCCAGATTTTTTAAGTTTATATCAAAGTTTTCATAACCTCTGTCAATATAACAAAGCTTATCAACTATGCTTTCTCCTTTTGCTGAAAGTGCCGCTATTGTAAGCGCCGCCGCACCTCTTAAATCGCTTGTTACAACATGCGCTCCGTAAAGCTCATCCGTACCACGGATTATGGCGACATTTCCGTCTGTAACAATATCTGCACCCATCCTGTTAAGTCCGTCCACATGTTTGAATCTGTCCCGGAAAATATTTTCGGTCATAACGCTTGTTCCATCAGAAACAGCCATAAGACTCATAAAAACAGACTGCATATCCGTAGGAAATCCGGGATACGCCTGTGTTCTCAATCTTTTCACGGCTTTAAGCCTGCCTTTATATTCAATGCGAAGAGAATCTTTATTTACTGTCACTCCTGCTCCGCAATCCTTAAGCATAGATATAAAAGCTTCCATATGTCCGGCTTCAACATTTTCTAAAAAAGCCCTTCCCTTTGTCATGAGAGCGGCACAAGCATAGGTTGCCGCCTCAATTCTGTCAGGAATAACTCTGTGTTCAACATTTGCCGAAGTTTTTTTGCCTTCTATGTAAATTTTATCGCTTCCTGCGCCTTCAACATTAAAGCCCGCCTTCACAAGATAGTTTTGCAAATCAACAATTTCAGGCTCCTTCGCCGCATTGTTTATTACCGTAACGCCTCTTGCTCCTGTTGCCGCAAGCATTATATTTTCCGTGGCACCAACGCTTGGAAAGTCCAGATAAAGCGTTGCACTTTTCATATTTTCAGCGTTGCAATTTATAACCCCGCCTACTTCGGAAATTTTTATTCCCATTTCTCTAAAAGCTTTGAGATGCAAATCTATGGGTCTCGGCCCGATTTCACATCCCCCCGGAAGACTTACACGCCCGCTTTTGCATCTTGAAATCAAAGCTCCCAGGAATATAACCGAAGATCTCATTTTAAGCATGAGGTGTTCGGGCACTTCATCCGTTATAAGCTTTTCTGTATTGATTACTGCAGTTCCGTTTTCCAGTTCTGCCCTGCAACCCAAAAAACGCAAAATTTCAAGAGATTCTTCCACGTCAGAAATAGCCGGGCAATCATGTATAATACTTTCTCTTCCGCTTACTACAGATGCCGCCAAAATGGGCAACACCGCATTTTTTGCACCGTGTATCCTTACTCTTCCGTCAAGCGCTCTTCCGCCTTTTATTATATATTTACTCAATACCGAGCACCCCCTTAAGCACATTTTATGCATAAAGGGTGCACTTTGTTAACCTATAAGCTCCTTTGCGGCATTATATATCTTATCTGTTGCATCGTAAAGAGCCGCTGTTTTCGCATTTTTTCCCATTTCAGAAAGTCTTGCCTTATCGTTTACAAGAGTAAGAATTTCCGCATTGAGTTTTGTGCCGTTAAGTTCGTCATCATGTATGAGAATCGCCGCACCTCTGTCGGAAAGATATCTCGCATTATATTCCTGATGGTTGTGTGCCACATTGGGACTTGGCACAACAATAGAAGGCTTACCTGACGCAGCAAGTTCGCTTACCGTAACTGCACCGGTTCTGCAAATAATAACATCAGCCGCCGCAAATGCCACATCCGTGTTATATATATAAGGCTGAATGTTTACATTTGCAGGAATTTCATCCACATGCTTTTTGATTTCAGACATTACCTCTTCATAATTGCGTTCCCCGGTTGAAGCGATGATATTGTAATCCTCAGCCAGATTTTTCGAGACAATTTCCACCAATGCATCGTTTATGCTTTTCGCACCAAGGCTTCCTCCCATAAACAAAACCGTCGGAGATTCATTAAGATTGAACTTTATTCTTGCTTCAAAACGTGTGGTTTTAAGAAGATCTGCTCTTACGGGGTTTCCTGAAAGCAGTATTTTCTTATATTTTTTCAAGTAGTTCTTTGTTGTATCGAAGCTTGTCGCAACCACATCAACTTTATCCGCAAGCATTTTAACGGTGATTCCGGGAATTACATTCTGTTCATGAATAATTGTGGGAATCTTCATTTTGCATGCCGCATAAAGCAAAGGTCCGCAAACATATCCGCCTGTACCGATTACCACATCGGGCTTAAATTCCTTCAATATTTTTTTACCTTCGCCTACTCCCTTTACTGCCTTTGCAAGAACGTAAAGGTTCATTGGAGAAAGCTTTCTCTTAAAGCCGTAGACATCAATATATTTTATATCAATATTCTGTGCGGGAACAAGTTTTTTCTCAAGTCCTCGCTCGGTTCCCACATACAAAATTTCAGAGTCGGGTTCTACCTCTTTAATATATTTGGCTATTGCAATAGCCGGATTTATATGTCCGCCTGTTCCTCCGCCTGATACTATAACTCTCATCTTTATTCTCCTAACTCTGTTTTTACTTCATGAATCATTCCTGCACCTTTTTTCTGATATCTTGATATGTTAAGAACAATTCCTGTTGCCGCCAGCATAAATAAAAGCGATGTTCCGCCCGAGCTGAAAAACGGCAACTGCATTCCCGTTGAGGGAATAAGATTTGTTACTACCGCAATGTTAATAATCACCTGAAGACCAATCATGACAGAAACTCCGAATGCCGCAAGACAACCGAACATTTCTCTTGCATTTATTGATATTTTAATACCTCGCCATACAAAGGCTCCGAACAATAATATAACAACTATACCGCCGATAATTCCCATTTCTTCGCAAACTATTGCAAAAATATAGTCGTTTGAAGCTTCCGGAAGCCAATTATATTTTTGCCTGGACTGACCGAATCCGACTCCGAAAAATCCACCTGAGCATATAGCATAAAGGGACTGAAGAATCTGCCATCCCTTTCCCAGCGGATCCGCTTCAGGATTTCTGTATCCCAAAATACGCTGTAACCTGTAAGGCTCCAGCACCGCAAGAGCCACTGCGGCACAAGAAGCAAGACCGCCGATTCCGAATATATGACTTTTAGGTATTCCGTAGGCTATCAGCATTACAAAGCCAATACCGCAGATAATAACGGCTCCCGAAAGATGTCTCTGTAAAATCGCACCTAAGGCAGGAAGCAATATAACAATTTCCGCTCTGAAATTATAAATTAACTTTGCATACCATGCCATATTATTTACATTACGCTTTTTTTCGGAAGAAAGCATATCGGCAAGATATAAAATAAGTGCAATTTTCATAATTTCGGAAGGCTGAACGGATATAGGGCCTATGTAAATCCATCGTGTTGCACCAAGGCTTTCCCTACCTATTACCGGTGTAAGATACATAAGTCCAAGACTTACAAGATAAAACGGCTTAACAAGACTTCTGAACTTCATATAGTCAGGAGCATTTGCCACAAGAAGCATAAATCCAAAGCTTATTACAGCAACGATGCAGTTTTTGATAATGCCTGAATAAGGGCTGCTTGTTCCAAGTGAATCGGGAGTGCTGGCACTTATAAGCATAAGAAGCCCCATGCATACCAAAGAACAAAGCAAGATAAGATAAACTCCGTCAAGTTCTCCCTTTCGTCTTGCTTTTTTATTTATTTTTTCTCCGGTAATCTCCCGAGCCTTATTCATTTTATTTCTACCTCCGAACTACATAAATATTTTGACATAAATACCGCTTAATACGCCCATTATTATTGTAACGGCTGATGCCACAAGTACAATCTTGACCTCAGACCAACCTTTCTTCTCGAAATGATGATGGATAGGCGTCATTAAGAAAATTCTTTTTCCATGTGTCAACTTAAAGTATGAAACCTGCATTATAACAGAAAGTGTCTCTATAAAAAATACTATTCCTGCGGTTATTACGGTAAACTGAAGTCCTAAGGCACAAGCTACCGCACCTATTAATCCGCCAAGGAAAAGAGAGCCCGTATCGCCCATAAAAACCTTTGCCGGATGGCGATTGTAAAAAAGGAAACCGAGCACGCCACCCATAACTGCCATAAGGATTATTCCTATAGAATCTGCTCCGCTGTAAAATGCCGCAAAGGCAAAATACGCCATACAGAAAAACGTTGTACTTCCGGCAAGCGCATCTACGCCATCTGTAAGATTAACCGCATTATTTGTAGCGAGAAGCACCAGCATGTTAAAGGGAATTATAAAATAAGACCAGTCATACACCTTGTCGAGAAACAATATTTCTCCGCCGTTATTATAGTAGATAACCAGGGAGAATGCCGCACTCACAAGAATCTGTGCCATAAATTTCTGTTTTGCGGTAAGCCCTAAATTTCTTTTCTTTATAACCTTGATATAGTCATCTGAAAATCCTATTATTCCAAAAAGAACCGCACAAAGCAGTATTGCCACAGCTTTAACATCAAATGCTTTTGATAAAAGCAAAATGAGCAAAGATGCCGGAACAAGTCCTGCAAAGAATATAAATCCGCCCATTGTGGGAGTTCCGCTTTTCTTTTTGTGCCAGGAAGGACCTTCCTCTCTTATTTCCTGTCCGAAGCTGGCTTCCTTAAGTTTTTTTATTATTACATTTCCGCAAAGCAGCGAAATAAGCACTGCAACAGCAAGTGCAAATATACCCCAAATCCATCCTGTCATAATAAATTCACCTTAAATCTCAAGTATTTTCTTTACTATTTCTCTTTCGTCATAATGAATTTTTTCGCCCATTATATCCTGATAAGTTTCATGGCCCTTACCTGCCAGAAGCACCACATCTCCCTCTTCCGCCATGGAAAGAGCATATTTTATAGCTTCTGTTCTGTCAGTTATTGCCACATATTTTTCCTCATTTTCATCTATTCCGGCAAGAATATCATTTATTATATCCTCCGGTTTTTCTGTTCTCGGATTGTCACTTGTAATAACAGAAAAATCCGCAAGGCGCATTGCTACCTTTCCCATTTTGGGACGCTTGTCTCTGTCTCTGTCTCCTCCGCAACCGAAAACAATTATTATTCTGTTTTTAACAAAACCCTTTACTGCATTAAGAATATTTTCTATCCCGTCAGGAGTATGAGCATAGTCAATCATAACCGTATATTTTTCTCCGGTAGGAACAACCTCTGCCCTTCCTTTAACTCCTCTTACCAGTAAAAGACCCTTGAAAAGTTCTTCATCACCAAGGCCCAATGCCGCACAGGCTCCTACCCCTGCAAGTGCATTGTATACAGAAAACTTACCGGGTATAGCCATTTTCATAGGCACACAGGAGTTTCTGTAATTCCACTTAAAGCTTACACCTTTTTCGGAATATTCTATATCCGTCGCCTGCATATCCGCATTCTTTTCGATACCGTAGGTAAACACTTTAGAAGAGTTTTTCTTCATAAACTTTCCCCACGTATCATCACTGTTTATTACGGAAATACGGCTGATTTCAAAAAGTTTTGACTTCGCAGCGGCATAATTTTCCATGTCGATATGATAATTGAGGTGATCTTGTGTGAGATTTGTAAATACTCCCACTTCAAACTTAAGTCCGAGGCATCTGTCAAGTGCCAGAGCATGGCTCGATGTTTCCATTATCACATACTGACAGCCTTCATCAAGCATTTTCCTGAATATTCCGTGAAGCTCCATTGCTTCAGGGGTTGTTCCTGTTGAGGGCAATTCTTTATTTCCTATAAGATAATGGTTCGTTCCTATAAGCCCTGTCTTTACACCTTTGAAATCAAGTATTGTTTTTATTATGTGTGTAACGGTTGTTTTTCCGTTTGTCCCCGTAACACCTATAAGTTTCATTTTATCAGCCGGGTTTCCATAATAGTTAGCTGATGCATATGCAAGTAACTTTCTGGAGTTTTCGCAAACTATCAGAGTTTTCCCAAAGCTGTCACATTCTCTTTCCGCCACTATTGCCGAAGCTCCCATAGCCACTGCCTTTTCTATATAATTATGTCCGTCTGCACCAAGACCGGTAAGCGCAAAAAATACATCTCCGTTTTGAATCTTTCTTGAGTCTATTTCAATTTTTCCGATTTCCGTATCAACGCTTCCTCTTATCACCTTATACGGATTATCCCTTAATATTTCGCGCAAAGTCATAATTGTCATCCCTTTCTGAAGTCTTATACCGTTATCAGTCAACATCCTGTAAAACGAACTTTACATAAACAACCGTTCCGATTTCAACAATTTCTCCTGCCTGAGGACTCTGTTCCATCGCAATAGCTCCGCCACGTCCGATTCCTGCACCCATATCAGAAACCTTGAAATTAAGTTTGGCACTCTTTATGGTGCTTTCAGCATTTGCTCCGCTCATTCCGGAAACAGAAGGCACGGTTACAAGCTGTGTTTCCGAAAAGCCTTCGGAATAAGCTATAATTGTAGAACCTGCCCCAAGCATAACACCGCCCTTAGGCTGCTGATCGGATATTTTTGTTCCGTCTCCGATTATGTTTATGTTAAATCCGTTCTGCCAAGCCCTTTCTTCTGCTTCACTGCGACTCATTCCCTTTACATCAGGCACATAATTTCCCGATGCAAGAATTTCCGCCTCATCATATTTTGCCTCAATTCCGAGATATCTTAAAATATCGTCGATTATCAACCCTGCCGTAGGTGCTGCAATCTGCCCGCCACCTGCATTTATATTTCCCTCTCCCACTCCGGGGGTAGGTTCATCAAGCATTACCAAAACAATAACCTCGGGATCATTTGCGGGAGTAAATCCGCAAAAGGATGCGATTTTTCTTCCGTCACGGGGCTGTTTTTCACTTGTTCCCGTTTTTCCGCCCACTCTCTGTCCTGAAATTTTTGCTCCGCTTCCGGTTCCGTTTGCAACTACTCCTTCAAGATAGTCTTTCAAGATTTCGCTGGTTTCTTTGGATATAACTCTTCTCACAACCGTCTTTTCAAACTGTTTTGTTACATTTCCTTCAGCATCACGGTATTCTTTAACTATCATGGGTTTAAGCAGTTCTCCGCCGTTTACTACTGCGGATACTGCGGTAATCATCTGAAGAGGTGTTACGTTTATATTCTGTCCGAAAGACGCCGTAGCCAAGTCAACCTCGTTGTATTTTTCTCTTGTTATAGGCTCAGATTCGCCCGAAAGATTAACTCCCGTCTTTTCTTCAAATCCAAAAGCTTTAACATACTTTCTGAATGTTTCGCCTCCCAAATTCAATCCGAGAGTCATAAACACACAGTTACAGGAGTTAGCAAGACCATCCTTCAAATCCTGAATGCCATGAGGATTATAGTATCTCCAGCAATTTATGTTCCAGCCGCCTACATACATGGAGCCCGGGCAGTTAAATCTGCTGTGCTCATTAACAACGCCTTCTTCAAGGGCTGCTGCCGCAGTTATTATCTTAAAAACAGATCCGGGTTCATATGTATCGGAAATAGCTTTATTTCTCCACTGTGCATACTGTGCTTTGCTCTTGCCGTTATTTTTTTCTTCTTCGGGAAGGGATTCTATTTCAGCTTTCATCCCTTCGTCGTAAATTTCAAAAGGTTCATTGGGATCATATCCCGGAGTAACTGCCATTGCAAGAATTTCACCGGTATCAGGCTTCATAACAATGATACAGCCTTCTTCTTTTACGCCATATTTTTCGATTGCCTCTTCAAGCCTTTTTTCTGCCATCTGCTGTATCTTTTCATCAATGGTCAAAACCAGGCTCTGTCCGTTTTCAGAATCGGCATACTTTTCATAAGCATAAGGAAGCTCCTGTCCTCCGTTTGCCACCGCAACGCTTTTCCTTCCGCTTTTTCCCGCAAGAACACTGTTATATACGCTTTCTATTCCGTCAAGTCCCTGATTATCATAACCCGTAAATCCCAGCAGATTTCCTCCGAGAGAGCCGTAAACATAGCTTCTTCTGGTATCCTCTTCAAGCATTATCCCTCTTGTATCGGGAAGCTCCTTTATGGCCTTACTCTGTTCCTGAGTTATTCTCTTTTTGAGAATTTCATAACTGTTTTCCTTTTGTGTTGCCTTGTAAACATCCTCATAACTCATTTCCAAAATTTCCGACAAGGAAGATGCAACTTTTTCAGAAAGTCCGTTTTTTCTGATAAGAGCAGGGTCTATAACCACAGTATCTGCAGAAACGCTTACTACAAGCTGTTTTCCGTTTCGGTCATATATGGTTCCCCTCTTAGCCTTAACCTCTATATCTTTGGTCTGCTGCTCTGCTGCAGCCTCTTTATATCTTTCCCCCAAAGTGGCATGCTGATAAAAAATCCACACAATAAGAACAATCAAAAATGCCATAAAAACAAAGGCTAATTTTTTAATGTTTTTTTTAACAGAAAGACTGTTCATTTCCGAAAACGCTCCTTATTTCTACAAACTTCTACAAAAAACAACACTTCCAAGAAAACGGAAAAATGCCGCAAGAGAAATTGTCTTTAGGACAACTCCCATATGCAGCATATTTTCATATCATTCAGCCAATATCCGTTCCGTTTGCTATGACGCTGTCACCTCTTGTAACATCTACAAACACAATCTGATCCCTGGCAGGTCTCTTCATTCCATAGGTGTTAACGGCAATTTCTTCCACCTTGGCCAAATCAATAACTCTGTCTCTTTCTATCTCAAGGTATGCTCTTTCAGCTCTTACATCTTCAAGCATTTTCCTTGCGTTCTGCACATCGGAGTTAAGCACGGATATCTGTGCCGACCTTAATGCTATCATAAGGGCTACCGCCATAAGAACCATTATTGAACCTATTATTTCTTTTCTCTTTGCTTTTACAAAGCTTTCGTATTTCGGATTGTCACGTCTAACAAGTCTCTGCTCTTCCCGTTCCTGTATTTTTATTCTGTAAGCATTATTCCCGTTGTAACGTTCCATATATCCAAACCCTTCCCCTTCTATATATTATAGTTTTTCCGCTATTCTTAATTTCGCACTTTTCGCTCTGCTGTTTACTCCGATTTCTTCATCCCCCGGCAAAATCGGTTTTTTTGTTATAATTTTGATTTCCGGCAACTTTCCACACACGCAAACCGGAAAAGATGAAGGACAAGTACACCCTTTAGCCAAAGTCTGAAAAGCCTGTTTTACTATTCTATCCTCTAAACTGTGGAAGGTTATAACCCCGATCCTTCCTCCGCTTTTCAGAAGGGATACTGCCTTGGAAAGTGCCTCTTCAACAGAAGAGAGCTCTCCGTTTACTTCAATTCTTATCGCCTGAAAAGTCCTTTTGGCAGGGTGTCCTCCCTTTTCTCTCGCTCCCGCAGGAACTGCAGCCTTTATAACTTCAACCAATTCAAGCGTAGTTTTAATCGGACGGTTTTTCACGATAAACTCAGCTATTCTCTTCGCCCATCGTTCTTCGCCATATGTTCCGATAATTCTCGTAAGTTCACTTTCGGAATAAGAGTTTACCACGTCGTATGCCGAAAAGTCGCTTGTTGTATCCATTCTCATATCAAGTGGTGCATCCTGCATATAAGAAAAACCTCTGTCCGCATCATCAAGCTGAGGACTGGATACCCCAAGGTCTGCCATAATTCCGTCAAAGCCGGAAATTTCATTTTGTTCCGCCGCTATATCAAT
>JAZRHF010000053.1:0-13657 GCA_045644565.1 Clostridia bacterium
TAGGCGGAAGGGAACAGATTAAAAATGCCATGGCTGAAATATTTAAAAACAGAAGCGACAAAAAAGTGGTGCTTTTGTCCGGAGAAGAGGTTGACGCTTCAACGGGGTTGGGTGCAATTAAAATTTACGAAAACGGAGGAAATGAAAATGTATAACGGAAAAATGAAAGCAATAACATTCAGCTATGATGACGGTGTAACTCAGGATATACGCCTTATAGAACTTTTTAACAAGTATAACATAAAGTGCACCTTTAACATCAATTCGGGGCTTTTGGGTAAAGAAGGACGCCTTTCCTGGCCTGACGGCTCAAGTGTTAACCACACAAAGGTAAATGCTGAAGACGTTAAAGGTATTTATGACGGTCACGAAGTGGCTGTTCATACTCTTACGCATCCCAATCTGACAAAGCTTAGTGACGAAGATATAATCCGTCAGGTGGAAGATGACAGAATAAAGCTTTCCGAGCTTTGCGGATATGAAGTAATCGGCATGGCATATCCCGGCGGGCATTATGATGACAGACTTGTTGACATTCTTGAAAACAAGACAGGTGTCAAATATTCAAGAGCCGTTCAGAGAACAAAAAGCTTTGAACCCTTTACGGATTTATACCGTTATGAGGGAACAGTTTACCACCACGTTGACTGGGATGAGATGTTTAAGCTGGGTGAGGATTTTATAAATCTTAAAGCGGAAACTCCCAAGGTATTCTACATATGGGGTCACGCCTATGAATTTGACATTCATCCCGAAAGATGGGAAATGTTTGAAGAATTTTGCCGTATGATGTCGGGAAAGGACGACATATTCTACGGAACAAATAAAGAAATTCTTCTGTGAGGTAGGTATGGAAATAAAGAAAGGAATATACAGACACTTCAAGGGCAATCTTTACGAAGTTCTGGGGACTGCACTTCATTCTGAAACCGTAGAAGAAATGGTTGTCTATAAAGCCCTTTACGGCGAAGGCAAGACCTGGGTACGCCCCTTATCAATGTGGGACGAAGAAATAGAACGAGATGGTAAAAAAATAAAGCGTTTTACCCTTGTCGAAGAATAAAAAAAGAGGTAAGCATCGCTTACCTCTTTTTTGTTTGATTATTTCTTTCTTCTTATTGTGTACTTGTGGTCATCTCCGTGTACTCTCTTTAACCATTCTCCGTTTGTAAAGTCGGGAATACCAACAGCGTGACCTGTTGCAATGGATTCCTCGGAAAGTGCGGAGATACACATTACGGCAGCAGCGTCGTAAACGTCAATGGGGCTTTCCCAACCGTTCTGAACGCAGTTTACGAATGCGGAGAAAACAAGACCGTCAATTCCGCCGTGACCGCCGGAGATGTTTGCAGGATCCTGCCAGAGAGGATGGTCGCTTTCGCCCTGATATCCCTCGGCATTGCGGAGAAGGGGCTTTGAGCTCCATTCAGCTTTGTGATGTTCGGGGTTGTCATCGAAATAGAAGAAGTCTCCGTTTTCGCAGTACATAGCCTTTGTTCCGTGAACACCGAAGTCTCTTGAATAGCAACGGGGAAGGGTTGTATCAAGTGTAAGTGTGATTGTTTCACCGTGTGCACACTTGATAATTGTTGTAACAACGTCACCCTGCATAACATCATGTCCTACGATGTCCTCTTTACCATAGCCTGTCTTCTCGGAATATTCACGAAGACCTTTAGCACAGGACGCAACGGATATTAAGCTTACCATACGGTTGCCGTCGTTGACACCCAATATCTTGCAGATAGGTAAAAGCTGGTGAGTGGGATAGTTGTCGCAGTTACGGTTCAAGTAGTTACGAAGTCTGTAATGACCAAGCTCCTTACCTCTTGAAATTTCGCTACGAAGGTCGTGACGGTAACCGCCTTCACAGTGAACAACTTCACCGAAAAGTCCCTTGTTAACCATATCTAAAACCATAAGCTCTCTTCTGCCGTAGCAGCAGTTTTCCATCATCATGAAGAAGGTTCCTGTTTCTTCCTGGGTATGTACAAGACGGAAGCATTCGTCAACAGAATATGCACCGCCAACTTCCATAGCTGTGGGCTTTCCTGCCTTCATAGCATCTATTGCAATAGCGGCGTGGGACTCCCATGCAGATGCAATCATAACTGCCTCAACTTCGGGATCAGCAAGAATTTCGCGATAGTCTGTAGTAGTTTTCGGAATAGGCATATTTTTTGATGCTAAACCTTTTTCCACTTTCTCTATTTTTTTAGGGTCGATGTCGCACATTGCAACAACTTCAATGTCATCACGGTTTGGAAAATGGTGAACAACCCAGCCTTCACCACGCTGTCCGAGACCGATAAAACCAAGCTTTAATTTAGCCATTTTTATACATCCTTTCGAGTAAACTTCGATTTACAAAAGTTATTATACAGTATATCTTTTATAATTGCAATACCGAATTTGGCCATAAAAGTAAGATTTTGGATACTTTTATTATAAGCTGTAAAGGGTTTTTGTTTTTTCTTTTCTGCAAAGCCATATTCCGTTTGTAAAATCGGGGATGCCGACAGCCTTACCCGTTGCGATTGATTCCTCAGAAAGTGCGGTGATACACATCGCAGATGCCGCATCATAAACGTCAATGGGGCTGTCAAGCTTGTTTTTCACGGCTTCGGCAAAGGCAGAAAGCACAAGACCGTCCATACCGCCGTGACCGCCGGAAAGACCTTCCTTTAATGTCTTTTTCCAAAGCTCGTGGTCATAGTCTTCGTAAAAGTCTTTTATGTTTCCGTAGAAATCCTTTTTCTCTTCCGATTTATGATGCTCGGGAATGTTATCGAAATAGAAGGATTCGCCGTTTTCCGTAAATATGCCCTTCGTTCCGTGAACGGAAAGATTACGGCTGTAAAAACGGGGGATGGTAGTCTCTAAATGCAGATGTATTGTTTCTCCGTGGGCACATTTGATGATTGTTGTAATTACATCACCATGCAGAGCACCGTTCGGAAGTACATCCTCCGTGCCTAAGCCCGTTTCTTTTGAATAGTGCATAAGCCCTTTTGCGGGAGATGCCGCAGAATAAAGGCTTACCATACGGTTGCCGTTGTTTATGCCTAAAAGCTTGAAGATGGGAATAAGTGCATGGGTGGGATAAGTGTCGCAGTTACGATTTAAGTAGTTACGAAGGCGATAATGCTTTAATTCTCTTCCTCTTGCAAGGGAATTTCTGAGGTCGTGACAATAACCTCCCGAACAATGAACGATTTCACCGAAAAGATTTTGTCTTGCCATATTAAGGAGCATCATTTCTGTCCTGCCGTAGCAACAGTTTTCAAGCATCATGAAAAACGTGCCTGTTTCCTCCCATGTGTGAACAAGGCGGAAGCAGTCATTTACGCTGTATGCACCGCCCACTTCAAGTCCTACGGGCATACCTGCCTTCATACACTCTATGGCAATTGGAATGTGAGATTCCCAGTCGCTTGAAATTATAACGGCTTCAACCTCACTATCCTTTAATATATCGTGATAATCCGTGGTGGCTTTGGGGTTAAAGCCTTTGTTTGCAATTTTTTCAGCCGCCGCTTCAAGCTTTTCGGAATCAATGTCGCATATCCAGCGAAGATCCACATCCTCACGGGCAAGGATACATCCGTGAAGCCAGTAGTCTCCTCTGCGTCCCATTCCGATAAAGCCAATCTTAAACTTATCCATAAATATCTCCTAATCTATAAAATTGATTTCTGTAATTTCCGATGCACTTTCAGAATCAATGTAGAGAACAAAATCGGGATGTGTTTTTAAAAGTGTTGCGGGAACAAGGTTTGAAACCTCTTTTGCAGCTAAAGTTTTTGCTATTGCCTCGCTCTTAACCTTGTAGGGAACGCAGGAAATTATCTTTTTGCAGAGCATAATCTGATAAGCGGTCATTGAAACTGCCTGCTTCGGAACATCGTCAATAGTGGCAAACCATCCTTCGCCCATCTGCTGCTGTTTGCAACGCTCGTTTAAGTCAACCACAATGTATGCTTCCTTTGTATCAAAATCAGCAGGAGGGTCGTTAAATGCAATGTGTCCGTTTTCGCCGATTCCGATAAGCCCTAAATCAATGGGAGCTTTCCTTATTTCTTCGGTGAGGTGGGGGATTCCTTCAGGAGTTCCGTCCACAAAGTGAACTGCCTTTAAGGAACCTACCTTTTCGACGAAGCGTTCCTTCAAATATTTTCTGAAGCTTGCGCCGTGGGTTTCGGGAAGGTTTACATATTCATCAAGGTGGAACATTTCAACCTTTGTCCAGTCGATGCCTTCTATTTTGGTTAAAGCCTCTAAAGTGTCAAACTGTGATGCACCTGTTGAAAGGGCAATTCGGGCAATGCCTTTTTCCTTAATGCACGCTTTAATTATTTCCGCTGTTTCCTTTGAAGCACTTTTTCCAAGCTCATAGCGGTCTTTTGCAATTCTTATTTCCATTTTAATCAAGTTCCTTTCCTTCAATTATCACTTTCTTTATATTTATGTCTTCATCGAAGAAGACAAAATCTGCAAAATATCCTTCTTTTATTTCGCCACGGTTTTTAAGGTTCATCACTTCTGCAGGAATTTTTGTAAGCATTCTTACTGCACTGCATAAGGGAATTTCCGCATCCTTTAGGGCAACCTTAAGAAGCCTGTCTGCCGTTGCAACGCTTCCTGCATAGGCACTTTTATCCGGAAGGTAGGCAATGTTGCCGTCTGATACACATAAAAGCCCGTCGTCTTTTGCACCCAATATGTATTCGCCCTCCGGCATCCCCGCACCCCGCATAGAGTCGGTTATAAGGCAGATACGGCTTTCGCCTTTAATTTTATATATAAGCTTTAATAGATCCTTGGGAAGATGAATTCCGTCGCATATAATTTCAACGGAAACCTTGTCCTCTAAAAATGCGGTTTCAACTGCGCCGAGTTTTCGGGAAAGATTTCGCCGTGTAACGGTATTCATCCCTGAATATAAATGGGTGGCAAGGGTGCATCCTTCATCAATTGCCGGTTTTAATTCCTCGTATACCCCGTCTGTGTGCCCAAAGGAAAGGGTTACGTCCTTATCCTTGAAAAAGCGGCACATATCAATGCTTCCTAAAAGCTCGGGAGCAAAGCTTATGCGCTTTAAGGTGCCTTCGCCAACCGTATAGAATTCTTCATATTCCTCTTTAACGGGAGCTTTTATATATGAAGGATTCTGCGCCCCTCGCATAGCATCGGAAAAATAGGGCCCCTCCAGGTGGCTTCCCGCTATATGAGGCTTTCCCGGAGCATTTTCCGCCATTGCCTTTTTTACGTTTTCCAAAAACTTAACGGTATCCGAAAAGGAAGAAGATGTGCAGGTGGGATAAACGGTTGTAACACCGTGCATTGCACTCATATATGCGGCTTTTTTTATGGCATCACAACTTCCGTCGGCATAGTCAAATCCTCCCGCACCGTGGGTGTGAATGTCGATAAAGCCCGATGAAACATAAAGTCCTTCGGCATCAATTTCGGCATCAAAAGGCAGGGTATCTTCTGTGACTGCGGTAATTCTTCCGTTTTTAAAATAAATGTATTTCCCTTCGCTGATGCAATTTGACACAACTAAAGCATTTTTTATTCTGGTTACCATAAAACCCCTCCTTTTTTTCAACAGCTTTATTATAATATGTTATGTTTTTACAGTCAAGAGCGGAATTATATTTAAATAATAAATATTTCCTATTGCAAATAGGATGATTTTGATGTAAAATAAGATAATGCACTTATAAAGGAGAATGAACTATGGATTTTAAATCATATATTGCAGAAAAAATAGCCCTGGCAACAGAGGGAGATAAGGAAGCAATTTTTGCTTTAATCGAAAAGCCGAAGGATGAAACTATGGGGGATGCCGCATTTCCCTGCTTTTCACTTTCAAAGGTTTTAAGAAAGGCTCCCAATATGATTGCCGCAGACCTTGCTGAAAAAATCACATCTGACGATGTTATAGGTGAAGTTAAGGCTGTTGGTGGCTATCTTAATTTCTTTTTCAATAAAAAGCTTTTCGTTTCTGAACTTGCAGAAAAAATCATAAAAGAGGGAGAGTCTTACGGAAAGAGCACAGAGGGTGAAGGTAAAACCGTTGTTATAGACTACTCTTCTCCCAATATTGCAAAGCCCTTCCATATCGGACATCTTTTTTCGACATCGGTTGGTAACTCACTTGCAAAGATTTACGGCTTTTTGGGATATAAGGTTGAACGTGTAAATCACCTTGGTGACTGGGGAACACAGTTCGGAAAGGTAATTTCCGCATATAAGCGTTGGGGTGACAAGAGCGTTGTTGAAAAGGACCCCATAACAGAGCTTAACAAGCTTTATGTAAAATTCCACGAGGAAGCGGAAAAGGATAGCGCCCTTGAAGATGAAGGAAGAAGAGAATTCCACCTTTTAGAGACAGGCGATGAAGAAAACTATGCTCTCTGGAAATGGTTCAGGGATGTAAGTTTAGAGGAATATAAAAGAGTTTATGACCGTATGGGAGTAGGCTTTGATTCCTATAACGGAGAAGCATTCTATACCGATAAGATGGACGGCATTGTAGCTGAACTTAAGGAAAAAGACCTTATGAAATTAAGCGAAGGCGCATACATAGTAGAATTTGATGATATGCCTCCCGCCATTGTATTAAAGCAGGACGGTTCTACAATTTATTCAACCCGTGACTTGGCGGCAGCGGAATACAGAGCAAAAACATATGACTTCGATAAAAACATCTACGTTGTAGGTCTTCCCCAGAGCCTTCACTTCAAGCAGATTTTTGCAATACTTGAAAAGCTCGGTAAGGACTATGCGAAAAACTGTCAGCATGTAGGTTTCGGAACGGTTAAGTTTGCAACCGGCGCTATGTCAACAAGAAGCGGAAACGTAGTTCTTCTTGAAACGGTTTTGTCCGAAGCTATAAACAAAACAGCTGAAATTATGCGTGCAAACGGAAACTGCGAGGAGGATATTGAAAAGGCGGCGGAAAATGTTGGTATCGGTGCCATTTTCTACACCTTCTTAAAGAACGGCAGAGAAAAGGATATTATCTTTGACTGGGATGATATTTTAGACTTTAACGGAGAATCCGGTCCCTATGTACAGTACAGTTATGCAAGAGGTAAGAGCGTACTTCGTAAGGCTGAAATAAAGGACTATAAGGGTGCAAGCTTTGACTATGAAATAACAGCAGAGGAATATTCACTTATTAAGCTTTTGGGAGAATTTTCCGATACGGTTAAGGCGGCAGCAGAGAAGAATGAGCCCTTCTACATAAACCGTTACGCAACAAATGTGGCAAAGGCTTTCAATAAGTTCTATAACACAACACCCATCTTAAAGGGTGACGAAAACATTCAGAAGGCAAGACTTTTGCTTACAGAGGCTACAACAATCTGTATAAAGAATGCTCTTGCACTTCTCGGAATCAACACAGTTGAAAGAATGTAATTTGTAAAAATGAAAGGGAGGTGAGCACCGATGAGTATTGATGAAAAAGCATTTGAAGAGGAAAAAGATTATCTTGATACCGTTATGTCGGTGCTTGGCCGACTGCTTGATAAAAGAAAACAAGCTTTGGAAAAGTCAAAAAATGAGGTTATTGAGCTTAACAAAACCATGATGGAGGACATCGGAAACGATGTGCAGTCTTTAGGTAAATTTGTTGACGCCTATTCGTATCTTGTGGAAATCGACAGCCGTGCAGGCGTAATGCATGACAGCGAGGTGGAATATGCTAGGCTTTTAACTATGCAGAACACTCCTTATTTTGCAAGAATGGATTTTAAACTGAAAGACTCTGCTCCTATGAAAATTTACATAGGAATAAACAGTCTCATAGACGAAGAAAGCCTTGATTTTTATGTTTTTGACTGGCGAAGCCCCATTGCCGGAATGTACTATGATTATGAGCTGGGGGAAGCGAAATATGAAGCACCCCGTGGGGAAGTTACAGGCGATGTGACATTAAAGCGTCAGTTCAAAATATGGAAAGGAGAACTCCTTTCTGCCTATGACAGTTCAATTGCAATAGAGGATGATGTTTTGTCGGAGGCACTTTCAAAAAGCGCCGACTCAAAAATGAGAGATATCGTCTGCACAATTCAGAGAGAACAAAATCAGATAATAAGAGATAAGGAAAGCAAAGTTTTGGTTGCTTTCGGTCCTGCAGGAAGCGGAAAAACCTCCGTTGCCATGCAAAGAGCGGCGTTTTTCTTATATGCTTACAGGGATACCGTTACAAGCGGAAACCTTATGATTTTTTCGCCCAACAATGTGTTTGGGGACTATATTTCCGAAGTCCTTCCGAGGCTCGGAGAGGAAAATATAAAAAGCACTCCCTTTAACGAATATGCATCGGAACTGTTTGAAGGGAAGTACAGATTTTTGCCGGCATCGGAATTTCTTGATTTTTCCGTAAACGGTGACGGAATAAGAAAAAAGGCGGCAAGGCTTAAAACTTCCTCCCGTCTTGCAGACGCCCTTAAGTTGCATATTGAAAGATTATCGGGAAAATCTCCTGAATTTCCTGACCTTGTGTACGGCGGTAAATGCCTTATGAAGGGAAGCGAAATGGATAAGCTTTACACAAAGGATTTTTCCTATCTTTCCATTCAGGCGAGAATGAATAAACTTTTTGCAAGAGTTTCGATTTTTGCAAAGGATGAATATAAGAAAATTAAAAAACAGATGATAGAATCCTTCGGAGAAGAATATGTTGAGGGAGATGCGAAAGAAAAGCTTACGGAATTAAAATGGAAAATCCGTGAGGAGAACCGTGCGTTTTTATCCCATGCCGAAAAGGTTCTTTCCGCTTCTCCGGAAAAGATATATCTTGAGGTACTGTCAAAGCTTGATAAAGAAGTTTTTGCCTACACCGAAGATAATCTTTCAAGAGGTGTGGTGCAAAGCGAGGATGCGGCACCGCTTACCTATATTCTTTCGGCAACGAGAGAAATTAAAAACGAGGTTAAATACTTAATTGTTGACGAAGCGCAGGACTATACAAGGCTTCACTTTGAAGCAATGAAAAACTGCTTCAGAAAGGCAAGTATCACATTTTTGGGAGACACCAATCAGGCAGTTTGTCCCATGTCTCCTCTTGTAACAGGCGAAAATATAGCATCGGTATTTCCTGATGCTTCTGTTAAGCAGCTTACAAAGAGCTACAGAAGCACCGCCGAAATAAGTGAGTTCTGCGGAAAAATTTTAGGACTTTCCGATGTGGATTATATGAAGCGAAGCGGAGAAAAGGTAAGTATGACAAGTCTTCACTCAAAGGAAGACTATTTAAAGACCCTTGTGAATCAGTCGCTTATATGGCAAAGAGAGGGGAAGACTTCGGCGATAATTTTCCCCACTGCGAGAGAATGTCAGTCTTTGTATGATAAATACGGAAAGGCATCGGGGCTTACCTTGGTATCCGACGGAGATAAAAAGTTCAGAACGGGAAATGTCATAATCCCATCCTACATGGCAAAGGGACTTGAATTTGATGCAGTGGCAATTCCCTACAACAGTTTTTCGGGAGAGGAACATAAGCACCTTTATTACACGGCGTGTACAAGGGCGCTTCATGTGCTTAAGTTATTTAAATATTAATGGGGAAATAAATTAAAAGGATATGACTTTATGAAAAGATTAACGGCACTTGTATTAATATTTTCAGTGCTTTTCACAATTTCGGTTTTAGGAGCGAAAATTGACGGAGAAGAGATAAAAAGTACACTTTTAAACGGAACCACCATGGCTCCGCTTGAAGATATGGCAAAGCTTTTGGATCTTGATTTTTCTCCCTCAAGCGGTGAGTATTCGGTAAGCGAAAAAAACGATACTCCGAGGATGCTCATTTTCAAGCCGGATGTGGCAGATAAGGCCTATGCTCAAAGTTATATAAAGCAAAAGGACGGAAGCTTGAAGCTTACACACGAGGAAGAAATAGCTCTTCCCGAAAAGATGATTCGTATAGACGGAAAGCTCTATGTACCTTATCGCTTTTTACTTGAATTTTACAATGCTAATGTTTACTGGAATGAAAAAGACGGTGCATATGCCTACAGGACAAGCTACGGCGAGCCTGCATTGATAAAAACTGACGGAAGTTTAAGAGAACGGGTTTTACTTAAAGGAAGCTTTGAAAACGCCTTTATCGCAGGCGGAAACATCATACTTATAAGAGGTGGAGGACTTTACAAAGTAAACCCTGAAAACGGTGAAGAAACCCTCCTCGGCGAAAGCGGAAGAGTTCACATTGAAGGGGACAAGCTTTTTGTATTAAAAAGCGGAAGACTCACCATTATTGATGTTGTAACAGGGAATAAAAAAGATGTTACCGAAGGCGTAACCATGGTTGGCTATCTGGCAGAGGGCGGAGCATGGTGCGAAAAGGGTGAGCTTGCTTCTGTTTACGACATAGACGGAAACTTTATAACCGACATAACGGGCGAATTTCATAATCCCTGGGAATACAACGACGGATATGTTTACTATCTCACAGCCGAAATGGAAATGAGAAGAGCTAAAGCCGATGGAACAGAGGAAGAGGCTTTGATAAAAACCGCACTTTATCCCGAATGGATAGACGGATATATTTATTACAGCGATTCTGCTATGAATTACAGAAGGTATGACGTAAAAACAGGGGAAGATATAATGGTTTACGGTCTTAACCTTGAACACGTTCTTAGCTACAACGGAAAAAATATTTATAACTTCTATTCTGAAGGGATAACAAAGCTCTTTATTTCAAATCCCGACGGAACGGAATTCAAGGCCTTCGGAAGTGAGGATATAGCGGTAAGCGGAACACCTGCTTTTTATAAAGATGGGTTTGCGGCAAGAGGGCTTGAAGGAGATTTTATATATTACATAACCGAGAAGGAAACAGTGAAGCTTTCAGACGACGAGGCTTTTGAATTTTTAGGTGTCCTTGACGGATTTGTATATTATACGATAATATGAAACAGTCGGAAGGTAAATCCTTCCGACTATTCTTTTCTTGACATGAAAAAAGCTTTATGTTAAAATACAATAGAGGGAATATCATTAAGCGTTTAATATGGAGGATTAAGATGAATCAGTTTAAGAGATTATCGGCATTTCTTTTATGCTTTATTTTAATATTCACATCTGCTGCATTTGCAACTGAAGAGTTTGAAACTGAGATTGAAGAGCTTGATGCAGAAGAGGTAGAAGCTTTTATCGGCACAGAGGAGGATGAAGAAGAGGAAAAGGAATATCTGGTATATTTCAACGACTCCGTTGTAACTCTCTATGCGGATGAAGGCAAGGATTATGCCGTTATGAATGAAGAAGAACTTGCAGAGTGCCTGGAAGAGGGCGTGGTTGACTTCTACGAAGAGAATTCATATGTCTACCTCTATGACGAATCGGGATTTGATCCCATGCAGGGGGCATCTAAGTGGGATATAAAGTTTATCAAAGCCGACTATGCCTTTGATTTGGGGTATACCGGAAGCGGAGTAAAGGTTGCCGTAATTGACTCCGGATGCAACCAAACCGGAGACCTTTCATCCAATATTCTTGAGGGATATAACCTTGTTGCAAACAGTACCGATGTAACAGATGAGGTAGGTCACGGAACTATCGTTTCAGCCCAGATTGCGGCGGAGGTGAACAGCGTTGGTTTCCGCGGCGTGGCACCAAATGTAAAAATCGTTCCTCTTAAAATTTTTGAAGACAGAAAAGCAAAGGTTGAATTACTTGCAGACGCTATAAAAATGGCAGTTGATGACTATGACTGTGACATAATAAACATGAGCCTTGGCGGAAAAAGTGATTCGGTTACACTTAAAGCTGCGGTAGAGTATGCGAAGAGCAAAAATGTTTTGCTGATAGCGGCAGCAGGAAATGACGGAAACGATTCTTACTCATATCCTGCATCTTATGCTGAAGTTGTGAGTGTAAGTGCCGTTGATAACACTAAAACGGTGTGCAGTTATTCGCAGTATAACGACGGAGTAACGGTTTGTGCTCCCGGCGGAACAAGCGCCTATCCCATATACTGTATTTCGCCTTCAGGTAATGATAAGTACTTAAAGAGCTACGGAACAAGCTTTGCAGCACCTTTGGTAACAGGTATTGCGGCTATTTTCCGAGGATTGGATTCTGATTTTACTCATGAAGATTTTATGGAAATTATAGTTTCCTCTTCTGTTGATCTGGGTAAATCCGGATATGACACATATTACGGCTACGGAATGGCAGATGTGGAAAAATATCTTAAATTTTATTTCGCACCCGTGGGAGATAATAATGCTGACGGTTATGTGACAAATGATGACGCCATGAGAGTTCTTAAGCACATTATGGGCAGTTTCCCCACTTTCGTTAAGCCCGGTGCGGCGGATGTGGATGATGACGGCGTGGTTACTTTGCTCGATGCCATATTGGTTGCACGTATTGCGGCAGGTTGGGAAAATGTAATTCCCGATAAAAATTGATTTTTGATAATACGCAGGTTTTCTGCGTATTATTTTTTTGTTGAAAAAGAAGAAAAGGCATGTTATACTGAAAAGTGATGAAGGATATAGGGGGCTGTAATGATGGAAAACTTAAAAGAAGAAATACAATATTGTACCACTTGCGGTGCGGTAAATAAAAAAAGTGCAGTATTCTGCGAAGAATGTAAAAATAAAATCATTCTCCGCCACCGCCCGATAGTCGACTTTCTTAAAAAAAGAGCAAAGGGCAAGGCGGCAGGAGATGTCACAGAGAAGCTTTTCAAACTTGTAAAGGACTTTCTTTTCGACCATCTATACGGAATGGTTTTAACCGTGTCTGTAGTTGCAACGGCAACAACAGCGGTGGTAACTGCAACGCCGTATGTGAAAAAGGTGGATAATCTTCCCTCTGAGCGGATAGCGGAAGTGATAGAAGAAGTAGAAGAAGAAACGGGCGTAGACCCGGAATACGCCTCCTGGTGTGAAAAGCATGCAATAGTTATTATGAGTAACTATATGGATTATTCAGACCATGCTATATGGGCGTATGAGGGGTATACTCTTAACCCCGATAATGTTTCACTTGACGAAATATATGCAGAACGGGCAATCCCGGGATTTAACCATCAGGGCGCTCATGAAATGATGACGGAGAGAATTCCTCTCGGGATATATCATAAAGGAAGCTTTCACAGACCTTTGGGTATGACTGAAACACAGGAGTGCGTCAAAGGAAGCTATAAATTTGGTGCAGATGTTACATCGCCTCTTGGACATACCCTTTATACCCAAGGCTATGAAATTATGGAATGCAACTATGCAATAAGCCTCTATGAAGGAAATGACAGAGACGGTAACAGAGGAACGGTGCCCGTTGAAAAGGAGGAGTTCAGAGTCCTTTTTGTAAGGCACGGCACCAATAACTGGTATATAGCAGAGGAGACTCTCATTGGCAGAATAAAGGGCGATACCTATGATATGTATATGAAGTACGGTACAGAGGCATATGAAGCCTTAAACTGATGAAAGGAGATGCGGAATGGAAAACTTAAAAGAAGAAATACACTACTGTACCACTTGCGGTGCGGTAAATAAGAAAAGCGCAGTATTCTGCGAGGAGTGTAAAAACAAAATTATCCTCCGCCACAGACCTATTGTCGATTTTCTTAAAAAGAGGGCAAAGGGCAAGGCGGCAGGCAAAGTTACGGAAAAGC
>JAZRHF010000054.1:0-29612 GCA_045644565.1 Clostridia bacterium
ATATCTTTAAAAGTTATAAAAAAGAGAAAAATATCTTTACAAGTTGAAAAATTCAACAAAAAAGAGCTGTGAAAACAAGGTTTTTACAGCTCTTTACGATTATTTTATAAGTAATTTATAAAGTGTTGGTGAAAAGTTAAAGGTTTTAATTAAGTTTTCTGCTTCCGTAAGCATTTTTTCTTTATGAGCTTTATCAATATGGCTCTTTTTAACCGCGCGGATTAAAATGTTTTTCGGGGTGTGGGAAAAGTCCGTAAACTCTAAAAGATTTGTTTTATACCCCATATATTCAAGCAAATTTGCCCTTATGGCGTCAGTTGCAAGAGCAGAAAAACGCTCCTTTATGATGCCGTAGCGTGTAAGGATGGAAAGTTCATCCGTTTCAATCTGGGAATTAAGCTCGTGCTGACAGCAGGGAACGGAAAAAATCATCTTCGCATTCCAACTGATTGCATTGAAAAGCGCATAGTCCGTTGCGGTATCGCAGGCGTGAAGCGTCATTACGATATCAACGTCAAAGGGTGCTTTGTATCCGTTTATATCTCCAAGCTCAAAGCGGAGATTTTTATAGCCGTAACGGTCTGCCGCCTCGTTGCACTTTTCAATTACATCCTTTTTAAGGTCGAGACCTATGATGTTTGCGGTAATCCCCTTTATATAGGTGAGATAGTAGTAAACGATAAATGTGAGATAGCTTTTTCCGCATCCGAAATCTATGATGTTTACTTCCTTTTTGTCGGATGCGCCTATTTCGTCATCAATTATCTCAATATAGCGGTTTATCTGCTTGTACTTATCGTACATCGAAGATACAACTTTGCCCTCTTTTGTAAAAATACCCATATCAATTAAGGGCAAAATGTCGGGTTTTGCTTCCAAGATATAGTTTTTACTGCGGTTGTGTGAATCGGCAGAAGGGGATGATATAGCAGCTTTTGTCGCTTTTTTCTTATAGGCGGGACTGCCTTTTTTAGAAATCATCACCATATGCTCATATTCATCATCCCAGGCATTAATCTGCAAAAATGCACCGTCTGTAAGAAGCAAGGTTTTTTCATAAAGACAGTCTGACGGGACATTTTCGTGAAATACCTGTGTTTTAGTATATTTTGAAAACTGATAACCGTTTTTCTTTTTTTCGCAGACAATTTTTATGAATTCTCCGCTTTTTGATACGGGTTTACTTATAACAAGCTTTGAAATATCGCACTCCGCTATTTTTTTTATGTAATCTTTTAAGTTTTCCAAGAGCGTACACCGCTTTTCATTAAAATTCGATAATTCTCTTTTTGCCCTCTAAATATGCCATCATATTAAGGGATAAGAAGTTCCAGTTCTGGAAGCCGGGATTGTTTACGCCTTCACCTGTTTCGGGGTGATAGTATTCGTGAAGCTCACCGCATTTTTCGATATCTTCGCCAAAGAGCATAATTGTCTTTTCTGCAAGGGAGGTTGCTTCTTTATCAAAGCCGTATTTGGCAAGTGCTGAGAACACAAGATAGTTTGAAATACCCCAGATGGGACCGAGCCAGCAGGAGGGGTTTCCTGATTTTACTATCTGATACATTTTTTCCTGCTTGCCCAGGGTTCTTATGCCATAGGGAGCATTAAAGGTTTTTTCGTTTAAGAAATGCTCCGATACCATACGCTCCGCCTCTTCGGGAGTGGCGATACCTGCCCACATAGCAAGGAAGTTTGACCACACGTCAAGTCTCTGAATTAAGCAGGGCCAGTTTCTGGGAGCTCCCTTGTGAAGGCTGGATTCGGGGTCAACGGGAAGAAGGTTTAAGTCAACGCTGTAATAGATTCCGTCACGCTCGTCCCAGCAATATTCTTTTATGGCGTTGCAAAGCTTTTCCGCTTCGTTTTTGTAAAATTCCGCTCTGTCGCTCTTTCCCATTTTTTCCGCAACATAGCTCATTGCAAGAAGCTCTTTATACATAAGGCAGTTAAAGTAAATGGAGCCCGAGCTCTTTTCGGGACGGTAGAATGTAGCAGGATCGTTGTCAACGCCTATTGCAAGGTCGTCAAGCCAGAAGAAAAGACCTGATTCTTCGTGATAGTAGTTTTTGAGGAAAACACCGATGAATTTTTCAAGCTTGTCGTACTTATCGGAAAACCAGCTTGTGTCGTCGTTGTTATTCTTCATAACAAATGCAAGATGCTGTAATAAACAGGGCTTATGCATATTTGTTTTGTAAATATTATCGATGGAAGGCATGGTGCCTTTGGGGAGCACCACAATGGGGATTGCTCCGCCTTCGTCGGCGTGGTCCAAAAAGTTTAAGATACAGCCTTTTTCGTATTCGAAAAATTCGGCACCTTCGCCTGTATCTTCAATAATCTGACGGATTGCAATATCTGTAAGCCAGCTGTCCCAGTCCCACAGACAGCTCTGATAGCTCTGACTGCCGGGCACAATAAATGGGTATTTGATTATTCCCGCAGGCTGACGGGTCATATCCTTATAGTTTTTATAACAATAGTCTCTTATAAGTTCTTTTGCTTTTTCAAGATTCATACTAATTCTCCTTCAGCATACAGTTTATTATATAACCGGCGTTTAAGTAAAAGGCTTTTTCCGGCTGTATTTTCTTTGTTTCTTCTGTGTAGAAATGTTCCTTTAATATGGCAATAAGCTCGTCCTGAGTTTTACCTTCGGATTTTGCTTTTTTGAGCATTTTTCTTGTATCTTCGTGCGCCTTTAAGCTGTTTCTGAAAAATTCGTCACAGGCATCTTTACCCTTAAGGAGCTCTCCGTGGGAAAACAAAATTGCTTCTGCACCAAGCATCGATGCTTTTTTAATTGACGCTATGGTATCATCGTAGCTTACTAAACAGCAGGGTGTAATGGTGCTTCCTGCCAAAACGCCAAGAGTTTCAGATGCAATTAAAAGCTTTGCTTCGGGAGAATAATAGGAAAAGGAGCATTTTGTGTGACCGGGGGAGGCAACGGCACGAAAGGTAAATTCGCCCATATCTATGATGTCTCCCTCTGAAACCTCGATATCGGCTCTTATTTCTCCTGTTAAGTCTTCATATTCCGTTATGCCGAAAAGGGTTGCAGCTGCGTCGCTCATTTCCTTTATGAGCCTTACCGCTCCGGGACGGGTGAAAACATAGGCGGCATATTCACCCGATACCACTCTGCTTTCCGGGAATGCACGCTTAAAATAGGGGGCACCGCCTGCATGGTCATAGTGAGAATGGGTTAAGATAATATAGTCAAGGTTTCTTCCGTTAAGCTTGTCCGATACTTCTTTTATAAGGTCATTTGCCCTGCAGGGAAAACCTGAGTCAATCAGGGCTGTACGGCTCTCAGAAGAAAGAAGGAAAAATTCTCCCCCCAATGAACCGATTTTTTCGATTGTGTACATATTTATTCCTCTAATTCAGCTAATTTATTTTCTACGTCTTCTTTTGAAATTGCGGCAATGTGAGAAAAACTGAATGAAAGCGCTTTATTCAGCTGTTCTTTTGCTCTTTCCTTGTCGCCGACTTTAATTAAATTAAGAGCGTGGTTATAGTATATAACAGGAAAACGTGTGCCTTTTTCCATGATTTTTTCATAGATGGAAAGAGCATCGTGATATTCGCCTTTATAATAGTGGCAAAGAGCCATATTATCCATTATGGACTCATCCTCGTCGTTATATTCCATGGCTTCTTTATTGAAGGAATATGCCTCGTCGTATTTTTTGTTTTCGAGCAAAATAAAGCCGACGTGACTGAAGGTCTGCGAATCCGGGGCTTTTTCGTGGATTTCCTTGAATATACGCTCCGCTTCGTCGAGCGCTCCGGTTTTCCAGAGATAAAGTCCTTTGGTGGTTAAAAATGTTTTTTTCTGATTAGGAGTCAATGTTCTTTTTGCTTCCGCTATGGAAAGAGCTTTTTTACATTCTTCCTCAAAGCCGTAGCGGAGGAAAGCGTAGGGTGCATATACGAGATATTCGGGATTTAATCTTTTGTTGTTAACAGCTTTTTTATAAAGTACAACTCCATCTTCAATTTTTCCGTTTCTTATAGCCTTGCTTCCCTTCATCATCAAAAGATCTCCGCGCATGATAAAGGCTAAATAAATGATTGCAAGAATAAGTCCCAGTACACTGCCTAAAAACTGCTGTCCGTATTTTCCGCCTGCGGTCGAACCCATAAAAACCAGAAGAATCGGAATACCGAAATTAATTAAAGCCTGCATTTATTATATTCTCCTTGTACTTTATTTTTATATAGGTATTATATGGGATATTATACATTAAAATAATAGCGATTACAATAGTAATTTTAAGGGTTTCTATTGAAAAGAAAATATTTTTGTGGTAAAATGAGGTAAATTAATCATTACTGCAGAGCTTTTCCCGGATGTTGATTTTGTCTGAAACAAAAAGAAATCCCAGTATAATCAGAAGCTCTTTGTCGTTACAGCCGTCTCCTAAAAGAATCAGTATTATCCCGAGGAGGATAAGGTCATCCTTTTTAAGACCGGAAAGAAGCGAAGTAAGGCTGTCGTGATTTTTTGACTTTTCGTTAAAGAATCTTTTTGTCAATTAAAACAGCTCCTTCAGAAGAGATGTGTCCTTAACCTTGTTGATAAGCTTATATATTTTAAGCATTTTCATCAGTGTGTCTAAATTTTTACTTCTTTCTTCGGAAAGATAGGGTTTTAATGAGGTTAAAAGAGCGGTATGAGTATCGGTTTCCTTTGAAGCGGAATCGAAAAGCTCCTTCATTTTCATAATCATTCCTATATCGGGAAAGGTAGTGTCTTGAGATGGAGCACTTTCCTTATCTTCGCTGCTTTCTGAAGTTAATGAGGACAAGAGTGATGATAATTTGTCCCCTGTTTCGGGATCGCTTAAAAGAGAATTTAAGGCGTCTTTGATATTGAAATCATCCAATTAAAGCAACTCCTTGATTTTTGAAAGAAGTGACGGATTTTTAAGAGCTTTTGCTATGATATCGTTTTTTTCCTTGTCTGATAGTGCACTTACTTTTTTGAGTAAGTCGTTCTTGTTTTCTTTTGAAAGCTTTTTTATAAGTTCATCTCCCTTTTCAGACTTTGAAAAGTTCTCTATTTTATTTTTTAATGAGGGATCTAATGATTGCATCAATTTTTCAAGTTCGGTCATTTTTAACATCCTTTCATAATTAAATTTATGAGTGTTTATATACATATTATGCTTTTTATATTTTTTTGTGACGGAGTGCTTTTATGGAAAGAATATTGGTGGTATCCGATACCCACGGAAAAATCGACAACGTAATAAGGCTTATGGAAAATGTCCCCTTTGATAAAATTATTCATCTTGGAGACACATTAAGAGATGCTCTTATGCTGGGGAAAGCGTTCCCCGATACTGAGCTTATATATGTAAAGGGAAATAACGATCCCATGGGGGCGGAGAGTGAAAAGGTTATTACTCTCGGAAATAAAAAACTTTTTATTTGCCACGGTCACACCTATTCTGTTTCCGGAGATCTTTTGAGATTATCTTTGGCGGCGGCAAGCAAAGAGTGTGATTTTGCTCTTTTCGGCCACACTCACAGAAAAGAAGATACGGAATATAACGGAATAAGGCTCTTTAATCCTGGAAGTGCGTCTCTTCCCAGGGATGGGGCATCTTCCGTGGGAATTATAGAAACGGACAAAGATTATTTCGGTATTACACATTATGGATTTTAAGGAGGATGGTTATGAGTAAGAAAACAGGTTTTTTAATAATTTTGGGGCTCATAATTTTATACTCTGCATTGAGTTATGCGGATATTCCGTTTATGGGGCTCATAAGTCTGGCGATTATAATAGCTATTGCCGTAATCACAATGAAGGCGTTCAAGAATAATAAATAAGGAGGGCGGGATATGGTTGGTCTTTTGTCTAAATTTATTTCGGCTGTTTTTATTCTGATTGTCTATTACTTCATATTCATCGTTGTGAAATTGATTTACACCGATATAAATGTAATGAAGAGAAAAAAAGCGGGACTTCCCGAATATGAGGCATATATTAAGCCTATTAATTTGCCTCACGGCGTAAATTTTACTCTTCTGGAGCACTATCCCTTATACGGCGATGATGTTATCGGAAGAAGTAAAAAATGCTCGATTTTTATAAACGATAATTTTATGTCACATAGTCACAGCAGAATATTCAAGGAAGATGATGGCTTTTTCATCGAAGATCTGGGAAGTACTAACGGAACCATGCTCAACGGAAAGGCGGTTAAGGAAGAAGCGTTGGAGCTTCTTGACGGCGATAAAATCTGTATCGGACAGGTGGAGTTTTTATTCCTTCGCCCGGAGGTAAAGTCATGAGGCATAAGCGTGTATATAAGCCTACTGCACCGTTGGTGCTTTTATGCTTTATGAATATCCTGGGTTTTTCTTTGCTTTCACTGATGAGAGAAAATCTTTTCACGGGGATAAAAACCATGGTGACAGGAGTGCTTTTTGTGGCACTTTTGGTGATTTCATATGCTCTTATAAAATTACTTAAAATGGGGGATGCTTATCTTTTGCTTCCCGTTACCGCTCTTTTGTCCATAGGACTTCTGATGCTTACCAGAATTAATGAGATGATCGGCGCAAAGCAGATGATGTGGTTTTTAATTGCGGTGGCAGTTTATTTCATTTCTTATTTTATGTACAGGGCACTGAAAATAAGGGACAGGCTCTTTTGGCTTTACGCAATTGCGTCCATAGGTCTTTTTGTGGCGACTTTGGTTTTGGGAACTACGGTAAACGGAGCGAAAAACTGGATTTATATCGGAAATCAGGGATTTCAGCCTTCTGAACTTATAAGAATCCTTTTCATTTTCGCCTTGTCCGCCATGCTTGAGAGAAAGGCCGGCGGAAAAATAATGAAAACCGAGTTTCGGAAGAGCTTTTTTATAATGTGCTATGTTTATTTGAATTTGGGCTTTTTGGTTTTGCAGAGAGAATGGGGAATTGCTGTTTTATTCTTCCTTGTGTATTTTTCTCTCTATTATGTTTTCGGGACACACAGATTTCTGCTTTTAATTAACTCTGTTATTGTAGCTCTGGGATGCTTCTGCGGGTATAAAACTCTTTACCATATACAGACCCGTGTGGAAATGTGGATTGATCCCTTTTCTGATCCTTCCGGAAGAGGGTATCAGATTGTACAGTCACTGATTGCAATAGCATCCGGAGGTTTTACGGGAAGCGGTCTTGGAAACGGAAGTCCCTATTATGTTCCTTTGGTTGAGTCTGACTTTATCTTTTCGGGGATTTGCGAGGAATTTGGAATTCTTGGCGGAATCGGAGTTATCCTTCTCTATTTTATTATGGTTTACAGAGCTTTTAAGATAGCTCTTTCCGTCCCGGACGGATTTGATAAAAAGGTTGCGTTGGGTATTTCCGCCATGTTTTCTTTTCAGATATTCATAATTCTCGGCGGAGTTATCAAGCTTATTCCTTTGACAGGTATAACACTTCCGTTTATAAGCTATGGCGGATCATCCCTGGTGACGAGCTTCATGGCCCTTGGAATACTTCAGGCAATATCTAAAAAGGAGGGAGACAGTATTGAATAAAAGAATAATACTGCTTTTAACCTTTGTGGGTGTACTCTTTATGTCCATGGCGGTTTATCTTTCCGTTTTCGGTGTGATTAAAGCCGATGAGCTTGAAAAAACGGTGTATAATCAGAGACTTAATGATAAAGAAAACAAGGTTTTGAGAGGAAAGATATACGACTTTAAGGGTGAAGTTCTGGCAGAAAGTAAAATTGTTGACGGAAAAAGCATAAGGGAATATCCTTACGGAAGTTTATATACCCACGTTATCGGATATAATTCTGAAATTTACGGAAAAAGCAAGTTGGAGCTTTCTTATAATGATTATCTTATGGGTGAGAGCACGATTGTTGAGGCGGTAAATTTAGCATCTGCAGTAACGGGAGATACAAAAAAAGGAATGGATCTTACGCTTACTTTAAGTCATAAGCTTCAAAACTATGCATCTGATGTCCTCGGAAATAAAAAGGGATGCATAATAGTAATGGATGCCGAGACCGGAAAGATAAGAGCCATGGTATCAAAGCCCACATTTAACCCTGCAGAGCCCTACTTATCTGACGGTTGGGGGGATTTGGCAGAAAGAGAGGATTCTCCGTTTTTATCCCGTGCAACAGGCGGACTTTATGCTCCCGGCTCAACATGGAAAATAATAACTTCAGCATCAATAATTGAAGAGGGACTGGAAGAGGAAGTTATGACAGACGAAGGGAAAATCATCGTCGGAGAAAGAGAATATGAAAACTCCAAAGGCAAAGCTTTCGGTGAAATATCCCTTAAGGAGGCTTTTTACAATTCCAGCAATGTTTATTTCGCAAAAATGGGAGAAGAATTGGGAAAGGACGCTTTGGGAATCTATGACGATTTTCTTTTAGGGAAGAGTATTGAGTTTGATTTCCCTCTGGCGGACAGCTATCTTTCCGATAAAGTATATAAAATGACCGACGCAGATATCGCTTCCACATCCATAGGGCAGGGCAAGCTGATGGTAAGTCCTCTTTATATGACAATGGTTGCATCGGCTATTGCCAACGGAGGAGAGATGCTTTCTCCTTATATTGTTGAAAAAGCGGAAATAGGAAGCATAATCGCTTATGAAGGGAAGAGCAAAATCCAGGCAAAGCCCGTTGATTATGAAACAAGTGAAAAAATAAAGGAAATGATGGCTCTTTGCGTAGAAGAAGGAACAGGAAGGGCTGCATTTGTTCCGGGACTTAAAGTTTACGGAAAAACAGGAACTGCACAAAACGAAACCGACAAAAGCCACGATTGGTTTGTAGGCTTCGCTGAAAATGAAGACGGAGAATCAAGTGTAATCTGTGTTATGCTTGAATATAACGGAGTGGGAAGCAGTGAGGCTGCATCTATGGCTGGCAGAGTGCTTTCCTATTGGCTTGGATAGTTAAAAAAAGTCCGTAATGCAGATGCATTACGGACTTTTTTTATTCTTTTATTATATTTTCGGAGAAGTTTGTAAGTATTCCGTCTTCGCCGAAGGGAGGGAAGTTGGTTTCTTTGGTCTTTACGAATTTGTTGTTTCTGAAAGTGACGTTTCCGCAATCGGAAAGCCTCATATAACGCTTATCGTTTTCGCTGAAGATGTTTTCTTCAATGGTGATATTTTTGTGATAGGGAATGCCGTGGCTTTTAATCTGAGGATCAGATGTGATTACGGGACCTCCGCAATATGCGGCGTTTGAAAAATCATTGTTTCTTATAACAATATTGTCGCAGGGACCGCTTTCAAACCAGCTGTTGGCATCTCCTGACATATCAATGGCATTACTCATATTGTAGAATGTGCAGTTTTCAATTAAAGCGCCGTTGCAGGTGGAAATTAAAAAGCCTCTGGGACGGTTATAACCCGATTTTGTGTTTTCGATATGAACACGCGGCATACGGGAATAGTTTTCGAAAACGTGACCTTCCTTTATATCGTCTGAAATAACTTCTTCGGTTTCTAAAATGAAATAATTTTCAGATAATGTACGGGAGTCCTTAACGGTGTAATAAGCATAGGGAGCTAAAGATTCGTTGTCGCAAAGACGGATTTTGTCGCCCTTCTTATACACATTAATACCTGCCTGCTGGAAGTGGCCGAATTTTAGAAGTACGCTGTTTTCGGAAATTCTCTTCTCAAAGGGTGCATAAATTCCGTGGATGTTTACGGCATCGTCCATCATACTTTCAAAACGGCATCCTGTTATATGTATAAGACCTGTGCAGTTTACAAAGTGTGTGGCATCTGCATCAACGGACAAAAGTCTGCCTTCTCCCGGAAGGGCAGAAACTTCTTTAAGAGTTATGTTTTCTGTAAGGGATGCGATAACGCCCATGGAAAGGGTGTGAGTGAGGAGCACGTTTTCAATCGTTACATCCTTACACTCGGTAACATAAATACCGGGATATTTTCTGTCATTGTGTGTGCAAAGCCAGTATCTTCCTACCTTGTGGGTATATTTTATGTTACCTTCCAGACGAAGGAGATTTTCTGCAGGCTTTGATGCCTTTAAATAGCGGTGAAGAAATGCCATAAAGGTTTTATCCTCGATGCCCGACACATTGGCAAAATAGGTGGGAGTGCCGACTGCGGGACCTTTTATTTCGGGATCGAATTCGTTTACCAAAACCTTGTAGGTTTTATTTTCCCAGCCTTCGCCGTAAAATCTTAAATTGCCTTCTTCCACATCCACGTGGAAAATTTTATCATCATATTCCATTTCGACAAAGTTTTCGCCGGCATCGGTGATTTTGCCTTCAAAATACATGGGCTCTGCATAGTCTATGGATAAGTTTTTAAGGGTAATATTTTCGGAATTGTCAAAAATAAAGGGGGACATTCTGCCGTGGAAAACAAGCTTTGCACCCTCACCGTCAATGGTGATGTTTTTTAAGTTTTTTATAAGAAAGGCAATGGGTTTTCTGCTGCCGTCATTGTTAGGAACAAAGTATTCTGCAGATGTTGCAAATTCGGGATAGAAATGGAGTTCTCCGCCACCGAGATTGAGAGTGTCGCCGCTTTTAACGGAATTTACCGCCATAAGTGCGGAAAGGGTGGTGTCATTATTTTCAGATAAGTATAAAAAGTCTTTTAAGTATATGTTCATAAGAGCACTCCTTCGTGGATTGTATAGAAATATATTACTACAAAAACAGCAGGAAAACAACAATTTTTTGAATTTTTGGAAAATTCAGTCATAATTTATGTTTGACTTAATAAATATATGTGGTATAATATACTATGGATTTGGTGTTCGGAAATATAAAAACGGAGGTGAAAAAGTGGCAAAAAAGCAAAAACTGAAGATTATTCCTCTGGGCGGCATGAATGAAATCGGTAAAAATCTCACCGTATTTGAATACGGTGATGAAATAGTCGTTCTGGACTGCGGAATGACTTTCCCCGATGAGGAAATGTTGGGAGTTGATTTGGTTATTCCCGACATGTCTTATCTTGTCAGTAACAAGGACAAGATAAAGGCTGTTCTTCTTACGCATGGACATGAAGACCATATAGGCGGTCTTCCTTATTTCTTAAGATCTATGAGCAACGTGCCTATTTTCGGAAGCAGAATGACGATAGGTCTGGTTGAGCATAAGCTTAAGGAGCATGGTATCCTCTCTATTGCAAAGCTTAACTCGGTTAAGGCGGGGGATTCTATAAGACTGGGTAACAATTTCAGAGCGGAGTTTATAAGAGTTAATCACTCCATTGCCGATTCTTTCGGAATCGCATTATATACTCCTGCAGGATTGGTTGTTCACACAGGTGACTTTAAGATTGATACAACTCCCATTGACGGGGAGATGATTGACCTTGCCCGTTTCGGCGAGCTTGGAAAATCAGGCGTTCTTGCCCTTATGAGTGATTCCACGAACGTGGAGCGTCAGGGATTTACCATGTCTGAGCGTACTGTGGGACAGAAGTTTGACGAGATTTTTGCATCCCATCCCAAGGAGAGAATAATCGTAGCGACGTTTGCTTCAAACGTACACAGAGTGCAGCAGATAATTGATGCTGCAATTAAAACAAGAAGAAAGGTTGCAATTTCAGGCAGAAGCATGCAGAATGTGGTTGAAGTTGCAATAGAACACGGCTATATGCGTGTGCCTCAGGGTTTAATCATAAATATTGAGGATGTACACAAATATAAAAATCATCAGCTTGTTATTATAACAACCGGCAGTCAGGGCGAGCCTATGAGTGCGCTTACGAGAATGGCTTTTTCTGACCATAAGCAGGTGGAAATCGGCAGCGGCGACTTAGTAATAATTTCAGCATCACCAATTCCGGGTAACGAAAAAACGGTTTCCAAGGTTATAAACGAGCTATTTAAAAAGGGTGCGGAGGTTATTTACAAGGCTCTGGCAGAGGTTCACGTATCGGGCCATGCCTGTCAGGAGGAATTAAAAATAATCCTTGGTCTTGTAAAGCCTAAATATTTCATTCCTGCTCACGGTGAGTTCCGTCACCTTGCCACAAGTGCAAAGCTTGCGGTTAAAGGCGGCATGAAGGAGAAAAACACCTTCATCATGAATCTTGGCGATGTGCTTGAGATTAACCGTGACGGTGCAGTCATAACAGGTAATGTTCCTGCAGGGGCTGTTTTGATTGACGGTTACGGAGTGGGAGATGTGGGAAATATCGTTCTTCGTGACAGAAAGCACTTGTCGGAAGACGGTATTATCGTTGTGGTTATGAGCCTTAATAAGCAAGGGAAAATCACGGCAGGTCCCGAAGTTGTATCCCGTGGATTTGTCTATGTGAAGGAATCCGAGGAGCTTATGGAAAGCTTAAGGGCTGTGGCAACCTATGCGGTTGAAGAAGCAATAAGGAAAAACAGAAAAGTGGCTATCGACTGGATTGCAATTAAAAATTCAGTTAAGTCGGAAATTTCTGATTTCCTGGGCGAAGCAACAAAGAGACGCCCCATGATTCTTCCCATAGTTATGGAAGAAGGAAAAAACAAGTAAAAAGAAGGCTGTAAAACTTTGGTTTTACAGCCTTCTTTTTCTGTATTGGCTCGGTGATACACCTTCTTTTTTCTTAAAGGCATCGCAAAAATATACGGGAGAAGAAAAGCCCAGCTTTTCGCTTATTTCGTTTACGGGAATATCGGAGTCTGTAAGAAGCTCCTTCGCATGGTCAATCCTTATTTTATTGCGGTATTCAAGAGGGGAAAGTCCTGTTATATCCTTGAACACCCTGAGGAAATGATATTTCCCCATATAACACATTTTGGCATAGTCATCCAAAGTGTGATTTATGTGATACTCCTTATTCATAATGGTAATGGCAAAAGAAATTTTATTGAAATATCTGCCTTTTGGAGTGGATTCCTTTTCGGTTTTTCGCATAAGGAGGGCTAAAATATTGAAAAGCTTTGAAGCACAGAACATTTCATAATAAGGCTCCTTTGTCTGAAGCTCGTTTATTATGTCCTCAAACAGATCAATAACACGGGTGCCGGGCTTTACGGAATAAATGCGGGAGCTTTCAAAACCAAACAGGTCAAAATCTTTTGGGGCGTTGAAGTGAACATAGTAAAATTCCCCGACCTTTTCTTCCTCATAGATATGCTCCTGCTTTTCATGGGGTCTGAAAAATATGAAGGAGCCTTCCGAGGCATCTGCTTCTTTATCTAAATAAAAATGCTCCGTTCCCTTGGCTATGTACAATAAAAGAAAGTCATCCCTTCCTTCGGGGCGGGATATTTTTCTGCCCTTGTGGGCGAAAATGTGACCGCTGCTTACCACAGAAATTCCCATGATTCCGCTTTTTGAGTCCTGATATGCATTAAAGTTCATAAAATTCACTCCAAATAGCAATAAATATGAAATATTAATCAATTATTTGTATTTGATTTTTTTAATTATATCATTAAAATGTAAGTAAGTCAAATAAATTAAAGGAGGCTTATTATGCCTATTAAGGAAGAAACATTCAGAATGGGCTCAGGCAGGTATATTCAAAGTGCCGGTGCTATCAATAAAGTGGGAGATGAGGTTTTGAGAAACGGAACTTCGCCCCTTATTGTCGGAGGAAAAAACGCCCTTTTGCTGACTAAAGAAAAAATTGAAAAGAGCGTATCGGAAAAATGCAATAAATATGAATTTATAGTTCACGAAGGAACCTGCAATGATGAGGATGCAAAAGCCCTTGTTCTCCTTGCCGAGGAAAAAGGACTTGATGTGATAGTTGGCGTCGGAGGCGGTGTGATTTGCGACTTTGCAAAACTTATCGGTTATTTTGCAAAGCTTCCCGTAATAAATGTTCCCACATCAAGCGCCACCTGTGCGGCATACACTCCTTTAAGTGTACGTTACAGCAAAGAGGGAAAAACCGTAGGCTCTATCCATTTTGACAGAGAGATTAACGGAGTTATTGCCGACACGGAAATAATTTCAAAAGAGCCTGTCCGTCTTTTGCTTGCAGGAGTTTTTGATGCCCTTGCAAAGTTTGTGGAAATCAAGCAGAGATTTAATAAAAAAGTAACTGAATATCCAATGGGGCTTGATTATGCCTATGCACTTTCCAAGTATTCCTACAAGCTTTTGACGGATAAAACTCAAAAGTGCATTGATGATATGGAAAAAGGTGAAATAAGCTTTGATGTTGAAAATCTTATATTCACATCCATTGCGGCAACAGGAGTTATCAGCGGTATATCCAGAGGATCAAATCAGACAGCAATAGCACATAAGTTTTATGAAGCTACAAGAACCATATTCCCCGAAAGCGCAAAACCTTATCTTCACGGCGAAATTGTTGGTGTGGGACTTATTCTGCAAAACTATTTCAACGGCGAAGAAGAAAACAACAAGGCACTTTTGAGCCTTATGAAAAAGTATAATATGCCCTCTGATTTAGAGAGCATCGGTGCCTTAAAAACCGATGAGGTTTTCCTTAAGTATTACGAACTTATCTCAGATGGTACCGCTATAAATAAGGATGATGCGGCAGAGTGTGAAAGGTTTAAGGAAGCTCTTTTATATTTATGGAATTTTTAAGGGGAAATAATATGGAGTGCGGAAAGATTTTTGAAATTATTGATAAATTAAATGATGAATATGTGAATTTTTGGGTAGAGGTGTCGAACATCGAAAGCCCCACGGAATATAAAGAGGGCGTTGACGCGGCAGGGCTTTATTTTGCAGATAAGGCAAAAGAACTTGGTTTTTTAGTTGAAACATTTAACCACGAAAAAGCGGGAAATGTAATCTGCATTACCATGAATCCGGAGTCGGAAGAAAAGCCTGTAACCTTTTCTGCCCATATTGATACGGTGCATAAGGTTGGTTCCTTTGGGAATCCTCCTTCCCGGATAGTGGGGGATAAGCTCTTTGGTCCGGGAGTAATGGACTGTAAAGGCGGAGGTGTTGCGGCATTAATGGCAATGGATGCATTAAAGCATCTTGATTTTTGCCGTCGCCCCGTTATGCTTTTACTTCAGACAGATGAAGAGTCTAACAGTATGCTAAGCGACAAGGATACAATCAACTATATGTTAAAAAAAGCAGAAGGCTCCGTTGCTTTCCTTAACTGCGAAAGTTCGAGAAAAGGAACTTTGGTTTTGGAGCGTAAAGGAATTTTAAGATACCGCTTTGATGTTAAAGGAAAAGAAATTCACTCTTCAAGATGTAAGGAAGGCTTAAGTGCCATAGCGGAAGCGGCAAGCAAAATTTTAACATTGGAAAAGCTTAAGGACGAAAATGGTTTAACCTGTAACTGCGGATTGATAAGCGGAGGAACGGCGGCAAACACCGTGCCTGACCAATGCTCGTTTGTTGCCGATATTCGTTTTTCTGCGGAAAAAGAGCTTTTATGGATAAGAAATTATGTGAAAGAAGTTGCCGAAAGCTCCTATATAAAAGGATGCACCTGCGAAATTGAAGAAACAGGATTTCGCCCCGCAATGGAAAAAACAGAGCGTAATATGAAGCTTCTGGAGCAAATGAATGAAATATATAAGGAAAACGGATTGCCTGAATTAACGGCAAGAAAAAGCCTCGGAGGCTCCGACGCGGCAGATGTTACTACCTTTGGAATCCCTTGCATTGACTCAATAGGAGTGGAGGGCGATTTTATCCATACGGCAAATGAATTTGCTTATGTAAAGTCCCTTCCCGAAGCGGCTAAAAGACTTGCTTCAATAGCATATTTGATATAAAAAACCGTACCGTCCGGCAAGGACGGTACGGTTTTTTCATTTTGTTATGGTAATTTCCTGTGTTTCGCCGTTCCAGGAAACGTTATAGCCAAGATGCTCTGATATAAAACGTACGGGGATAAAGGTACGTGAATCCTTTATTCTCGGTGCGGCAATTAAGCTGTAACGCTCCTTTCCGCTTCTTACTGTGGTAACATAAACGTTTCTGTTTTGAATTTGCATATAAATTTCGGTTAAGCCCTTTTTTATGGTAATTCCCTGAACTTCGCCGTCCCAGGCAATTTCGGCATCCATAAGCTCAAGTAATCCTCTTATGGGAATAAAGGTTGTGCCGTCAGCTATAAAAGGTGCGGTGTCAAGCTTTAATTCTCCGTCCTTATGAACTATGCTGTCGGAACCTATTTTAAGTGTGTAAAAACGGCTTTCTTCTTCGATGCGCTTCTGATATGCAGTATAATCCTGAAGAAAATCAAGCTCTGCACAGCTTCCCAAATTGCCTGTTCCCGTTAAAATTTCAAACCTTAAAAACTGAAAGTTTATTTTTTCATCGAAGAGCATGGTTGAAGGACTTGAATTTTTGGGCAAAAAGCTTTTGTTTTCAAGTATCGGTTCATAGCTTTTGCCGTCAAGTGAGCCGTAAACATTAAAGCTTTCCCAATAGCCGTCATATCTGTCAGTCTGTCTGGGAGTATAGGTAAAGCCCGAAAGCTCGTATGCTGCGCCAAGGTCAACATCCAGCACATAGGGGGCTTTTTCATAGGTTTCAGCCTGCCAGTAGGACTGGGGGGAATCATCAATTATATTGGTTACCACGTGTCCCTGCCATATGTCGCCGTCATAAGTTGCAAAAGCACCGTTTTTATTGATGGGGTAAAGTGCATTTTCCTTCATTTCCGTAAGGAAGGTATCAAAGGGGCGGGGCTCTTCACCCTCTTTAGGCTTTATTATGTCAAAGTCGCACATTGTGCCGTGACCTTCCAAGGAATCAATGTATTCGATTTTTACTTCTCTTGCCATAACAACAGAGCCGAATTCCTCGCGGCGGATAAGACCGTTTAATTTATAAGTATATTCGGATACAAGTTTGTACTCACCGTCAACCTTTATGTAAAAGTTCATTTTTGTGGGCTGACCTGCAGGAGTCATATCCTGGCGCATTGTCATTATAAAGCCTGAAATGGGAAGTTCTTCGCCGAAATCAACTTCCAATGTATGGGGAAGCTCCGCCTTCCAGGTAACACGGCTGTTTTCAAAGCCGTAGTCTGTGTGCCAGTAGGTACCGGGATAGCCGTCAATCATTCTTTTTGCGGGCCAGCTTTCGTGCTCGGAGGATGCCACAACGCTCCAGAGGGTTTTATCCTTGTAGGTGTCTGCATAGATAGGCTCTTCATAATAGGAGAAGGATGGGAGGAGAGATATTATTGTGAGTATTAAAATTAAAACAGATAATTTCTTCATTTTTCCGCCTCCTTAATTTTCTATGTATGGAAGAAGCTCCGTTGCAACGGACTCATCCATATCGCCCACAATGTAAACTCCGTTTCCGGATGATTTAACACTTCTTCCGATACAATCCGAAAATACGCTTAAAGGAGCAAAAATTTCTCCGTTTGAAACAATGAAGGGTGCGGAAAGTGTCATCACCTTACCGTTTTTCCTTGCTTCGTTTGTACCGATATAGGTGTAATACCAGTTGTTTTCCGCAAAGTCGGTTTTATCTTCGTTCATTTCAAAATTATAAAATCTTAAAATGTTTTGCGCCGAATCATATTCCGTTTTGCTCTTGCCCCAGCCGATTATTTCCTCAAAGGCTTTAAGAGGAATATATAATGTTCCGTTCATTTCAAAGGGTGTTATTCTTGTGTCCTTTTCAGAAACAGTCTGAATGGTGCCTTTTACTATCATTTTTTCTGTTCCCGCTTTGAGAATGGAAGTATTCTCAGATGCTTTTCTTTCGTCGGGAGTAAGGGCTTTTTGTTCCTTTTCGGTGAAAAGATAGTTGAAGCGACCGATGGGTGCGGTGCTTAAATTGGAATAAAAATCAACTATTTCGGTGTATTCACCCGAAAGCCACTTTAATTCCATGTCAATTTCGCCTGTTTCTTCAACCAAAGCGCGTGAAAGCTTTATTGTGATAACATCACCGGACACATTGTATTCATAGGTTCCTACTTCTTCAAAGGAAAGGGTACCGTTTAAGTTTGACATTTTTTCAACCTTGCCCAATTTTCTTCCTAAGATATAATCATATCCGTCAAAGCCCGTGGCAGGGTTTCTGTCGGTATTTATTAAAAGCTGAAGGGCGCCGTCCTCATATTTTATATCTCTGTCGGCTTTTGCATAGAAATATAAAAATTCGGAATCTCTTGCCGCCTTTGAAGAAAGCACTCTGTTTGCAATTTCTATATTATAGGTATTGTATGAACCTGTGCGGTTATCGGGATATGCATCTTTTCCGTTTATTCTGTCCTGCCCCTTGAAGTTTAAAAATTCAGGTGCTACGCTGTCCCATTGAGCTTCATCTCCTAATATGTCAATGGTAACTTCGCCTGATGCCAAAGGTGCAGGGCGAACGCCCTTATACTTTCTTACAAAGTCGCATAAAAGCATATAGCAGTCGTCTTTAAGGAATCCCTTTACAGGCTCAAAGTCACGGCTGTTATCGGAATCGAAGGCATCGGGGAAGGCAAAATCAAGTCCCGAATAGTTTCTGTGAAGGTCCGATGCAAGTTCGTTCCATCCGTCAACATAAACAAAATGGGGGTCGGAATCCAAAACCAATGATGCCTGCTCACGGAAGAAAAATGCTTCTTTTATGGCTTCCTCACGATAATCGTCACCGAAGGCTTCGGAATAGCTTCTGCCTCTTGAATAAACGTCGTTTGCGGATTGTACTGTGCCGGCATAGCTTATGTTAAGTGATACGCCGAGGCACATAAATTCGGGTCTTCCGTCATCTTGCTTCTTACCGCGAAGAGTTTGGGGGAATGCTTCAATCCATCTCCAGGCGGAGGCATCGCGTTTTCCTGAATTGTCATCTGCACGGAAGGTGAAAAAATCTCCGATTATATTCATCAGTTCCTTGCCTTGCGGATCATTCGGGAACTGTTTTTTAGGTCCGTCCACATTGGGAACACCGAAAATTAACGGCTTTCCTTCATAGTGAAACCATATGTCGGAAAAATCCTCCTGCTGGAAGCAGGCGTTGTATATGGATAAGAAGAGGGTTACAAGGTCAGTTGCCCCTGTCCAGCTTCCGCAGAATGCGGAAATTTCGGGAATGTCAACGCCGTCCTTTTTCGCATCACGAAAGGCTTTTGCAAGGTGCATAAGCATATTGATTTTGGTTGAACCGTTATTTGAATAATCAAGGAAAATCGCATCAACGCCGGCGGCGGAAAGCAACTCTGCCTGACGGCGGTAAACCCAATAATCAAAGGAATCGTAAAAGCCGAAAACTGATTCGTCCCAGTAGGTTTTCTTCATATTCCATACTGCGGCACCTTCTGATGTCAAAGCATCGGGATGAGCCTTTAAGACATCGGAAATTATAGCGGCAGAAGTGGTATCTGCGCCCTTTGTCCAGTTCCAGAACATCATTCCAACATAGCGGTCGCCATCTTTTACGGGGCCTGCCTCACCATATTCTGCGATTCGGCGTCCAAATGAGTCTGTTGCAACCCAGGTATCTGAGTAAAAGTCTTTTATAAAGCTGTCATCCACCTGATTTTCATAAGGGTCATAATCGTAAACTTCGGATGAAAGTGTGAAAGATGAAAACTGGAGGTCATTGGGATAGCCCGACCAGTAGCTTCCAACGAAATAAAGGTCGTGAACACCTGTTGCACCGCCTAAATACGCCTTATATTCTTCCTTTTCTTCGCATATAACGATGGTGGAAATTTCATCGCCTGTAAAGGGGTTGTCGATTCTTACACGGATTGTTTCTCCGCTTCCGCCAATAAGATTTATATAGGCGCATTTTGCAGTTATGGAGTTTATTCCGGTAAGATCCACATTTTTAAAGCCTATGTATTCATCCTTTCCCCAGTGCTTTGCCGTAGCGCCTATTTCAATTCCCGCCTGAAAGTCGGAATTTACGGGAAGAAGGTTTATTTCCTTTGCTTCCGCAAAGACAACTGAAGGTAAAAGCATTAAGCTGATTAAGACAAGTGATAATATTTTTTTCATAAAACCCCTCCTTATAAAATTCAGTATAACATAAAACAGTATCCTTTTCAATAATAAAAGGATACTGTTTTTGCAGTTTTCGATACTTATTCGGTTTTTTCTTTTACATTGAGAATAATTATTGCCGCAAGAATGAGGAATATTCCTGTCACGGAGAAAACATCCGTAGGCTCTTTAAGTACGAATATTCCCATCAATGATGCCACCATAGGCTCAACCGATGCCATAACCGAGGCTTTTCCCGCTTCTGTTTTCTTAAGTCCCATGGTGTAAAAAAGGAAGGGGAGGAAGGCCGTTACGAAGCCTGTTGCAAAGAGTTTGAAAATGAGCAAGCCGATATTTTCGGCAGTTTGAAATACCGGCACGAAAGAAGTCGGTGTTGCAAAAACAAATGAACCGATTCCGCCTATCATAAAGGCATAGGCGGTTACCGTTAAGGGCTGATGCTTTTTTAATGCAAATTTCCCGAGAATGGAATAAAGTGCATAGGTTATTGCGGACATAAAGCCCATGAAAATACCGTAGGGTGTTACGTTGGCGTTTCCGCCTGCGATTCCCGAGACAAGTACACAGCCTGCAAAGGCAAGGATTAAGGCGATTGCTTTTTTAGCCGTAAATTTTTCCTTAAACAGAAAGATTGAGGCTATCATTACGATAATGGGTGCGGTATAGAGTAAAATTGCCGCAACCGCCAAAGATGTAAGGTTGATGGTTTCAAAGTAGGTGGCGCTCATGAAAATTACGGCAAAAATACCGATGGATATTAAAAGAGGTAAATCCTTAGGCTTTACTTTTAAAAGCTTTCTGTCTTTTATGAGAGTGAAAAGCATAAAAAATATACCTGCCGTAAAAAGTCTCATAGCGGAAATCTGGATGGAAGAAAGGCCGTAAAATTCTGTGAGGTGGCGGACAAAAAGTCCCATAATACCCCAGAGGATTCCGGCAATAATTATGTAAAGTGAAGAAAGCATGGTATTTCTCCTTAATAGTTTATTATAAATACAAGTTTACTATAAAAAAATATGCATTGTCAACGGATAAAGTGACGAAAAAAGCCTTTCGTAATATATAAAAAACAGTTGAAATTTATCGTTTTTAGGAATATAATATAATTGTATGATTTTTGGGGAGTGATTTTATGTCTACAACAGAAAAACCTCTTGATAATTTGGTATCAAACGGCGGATTTGCAAGGATTTTCAAGACTATTGCCTGTGTCGGAGACAGCTTGTCTTCAGGGGAATTTGAGTCTGTAAAAGAGGATGGAACAAAGGGCTATCACGATATGTTTGAATATTCCTGGGGTCAGGTTATGGGACGGACCATCGGCGCAAAGGTATATAACTTTTCCCGTGGCGGAATGACGGCAAAGGAATATGTGGAAAGCTATGCGGATCTTAAGGGATTCTGGGATGAAGAGAAAAAGTGTCAGGCTTATATTTTCGCTCTCGGAGTAAATGATACGGGGAGGGAAGAAAAGGGATCAATTTCCGATATCTGCCTTTCCGATTATACGAAAAACGGAAAAACCTTTGTGGGTTATTATGCATCAATCATTCAGAGATATAAAGAAATGCAGCCCCGAGCAAAGTTTTTCCTTGTTACAATGCCCCGTGACATAAGAGTGGGGGAAGAACGTGTAAATAAGTTTTATGATTTCAATAAAGAAATAAGAAAAATGGCAGAGCTTTTTGACAATACTTATTTAATAGACCTTGAAAATTATGCCCCGGTTTTTGATGCGGAGTTTCAGGAAAATTATTTTATGGGCGGACATATGTCGCCTGCAGGTTACATCTGGATGGCGGATGTTATAACAAGCTATATTGACTATATAATAAGGCATAATATGAAAGACTTTAAGGAAATAGGATTTATCGGAACCGATTTTGTAGGCTCCGGAATGTGAGGGATTTTTTATGGAAATGAAATATGATATTGCTATAATCGGCGGTGGCATAGGCGGTCTTATGGCGGCTTATAAGCTTAAAAAGGAAAGCCCTGAAAAGTCAATTATAATACTTGAGCGTGGCTTTGATCAGGAAAAGAGATTTTGCCCCGCAGGTAAAAACAAAAAGTGCGTTCACTGTAAGGTCTGCAGTATATCGGGAGGCTATGCCGGTGCAGGTGCATTTTCTGACGGTAAGTTTAACATAGGTACTGCTTACGGCGGTATGATGGGCGAGGAACTTGGCGAAGATACCGCTATGAAATATATAAACATGGTGGACAAGGTTCTTGAAAGCTTTTCCGAGGACTATCCGCCCCTTTATATGTCCAATGAGGAACTTAAATTAAAGTGTCTTCAGAACAATTTAAGACTTCTTGATATGAATGTAAGACATCTTGGAACAGATAAAAACTATAATACTATGCTTAACCTTATAAAGCATCTTGAAAAAGAAAACGTTGTTATGAAGTCCCGTGCGGAATGTAAGGATATTACAAAGCTTGGGGATGAGTTTTTCATTGATTATGACCACAGCGGTGAAGAGGTAAGAGTAAAAGCGGACAAGGTTATTATCGCAACGGGAAGAAGCGGTGCTTCTTTCGTCAAGTCAATCTGTAATAAATTCGGCGTAAAAATCGAAGCAAACTCCGTTGATATCGGCGTTCGTGTTGAAATGAAGGATGTTATCTGGAAGGAATTTTCATCCAAGATTTACGAGCCTAAAATTTTGTACAGAACAAAAACCTTTGAGGACAGAACAAGAATGTTCTGCTTTAACCAAGGGGGACTTGTTTCTGCGGAAAACAACAACGGCATAATTACTGCCAACGGACATTCCTATGCAGAGCCTGAAAAGAAAACCGATAACTGTAACTTTGCAATTCTTTCTTCCATTCATTTTAAGGGAGACTTTGATAAGCCTACGGAATATGCGGAAAATATTGCAAGAAACATGAACTTTGCAGGTGAAGGAAATATTATTGTTCAGCGCTTCGGTGACTTAAAAAGAGGCCGCCGTACAAACGAACACCGCCTTGCTGCAAACAGCGTTATTCCTACTCTTGCGGCATTCCCCGGAGATTTGTCAATCGTGCTTCCTTACAGAGCTCTTACCAACATTATTGAAACAATTTATGCCCTTGACAAGGTAGCACCGGGCTGCGCCAACGACGATACGCTTTTATACGGATGCGAAAATAAATATTATTCTATCCGTCCCGTTCACGACGGAAATTTTGCAATTTATGACGGTATGTATTTAATAGGCGACGGAAGCGGTATTACGAGAGGTCTTTCTCAGAGCGGTGCAATGGGTCTTTATGTTGCGGACGCAATAACGGGTAATTTATAAAAGAATAAGTGCCGTGAAGGTAATTCACGGCACTTTTAAGGGCAGAATTATTTTAGAAGGTGATGCAAAATGAAAATAACACTTGAAAATATAACAAAGCGTTTTCCGGGAAGAGGGAAAAAAGCAGCGGAGGTTGTGGCTGTAAATGATTTCAGTTTTGAGTTTCCTGACGGAAAGTTAATTGGGCTTTTAGGTCCTTCGGGATGCGGTAAAAGTACGGTTCTTAACATGATTTCAGGGCTTTTGACACCTTCAGAGGGAAAGATATATTTCGGTGATGAGGATGTTACGGAACTTTCTCCCGAGCTTCGCGGTGTGGGAATGGTGTTTCAGAATTATGCATTATATCCCCACTTAACGGTTCTTGAAAATATAATTTTCCCCCTTGAAAACTTAAAGGGTAAGGAGAAAATGACAAAGGCTGCCATGGTTAATGAGGCTGAAAAGGCGGCAAAGCTTGTTCAGATTGAAACTTTAATGGAAAGAAAGCCTTCAGAGCTTTCGGGAGGGCAGATGCAGCGTGTTGCCATTGCAAGGGCGCTTGTTAAAAAGCCTAAAGTTCTTTTGCTGGATGAACCTTTATCAAACCTTGATGCAAGACTTCGTCTTCAGACGAGGGAGGAAATCCGTCGCATTCAGAAAGAGACGGGGATAACCACCGTTTTTGTCACTCACGATCAGGAAGAGGCTATGAGTATATGCGATGAAATTGTGGTTATGGCAGGGGGAGTTATCAACCAGACAGGCCATCCTCAGGAGGTTTACGATAATCCCGGAAATCTTTTTGTTGCAAAGTTTCTCGGAACACCGCCCATAAATGTATTTCACGGAGAAATTAAAGAAAATAGGTTATATATAGGAACAGAGCCGGTGCTTGATGTAATTGCCCCGGGAAGAGGAGTTTACATAGGTATCCGCCCGGAAGGATTTATTCCCGATGAAAACGGAAAATTCACATTGGAGCTTGAAGCGGTTGAGGTTATGGGCAGGGATAAAAGCTTTGTGCTTAATCATGAAAAAGCCTTAAATGAAAAGGTCAGAGCTATTGTTCCCTCTGAAAACGAGGCAAAATCCGACGAAAGTGTGAAATTTACCCTTAAGAAAGAAAAGGTGTTCCTTTTTGAAAAGGACGAAGAGGGAAAGAGGGTGTCCTATGAAGCTTAACAAAGCGTGGCTTTATCTTTTGCCTTCAATTCTTTTTCTTGCACTTTTCATGATATATCCCCTGATTGACGTTTTTATTTATTCCTTTGAAGAAGGATATAACTCCGCATCGGGAACGTTTTTCGGAGTGGGAGGTTATAACTATTCCTATGTTTTAAGAGACCCTTATTTTATAGCTGCTCTTAAAAATACATTTTTGCTTGTAATAATAACGGTGCCGTTATCAACCGTAATTGCAATTTTGATATCGGTGGGGCTTAACTCCATAAATGTTTTAAGAAACTTTTTAAGGTCGTTATATTTTCTGCCCTATGTAACAAATACTTTGGCGGTGGGCTTGGTTTTCATGATTCTTTTTAAGAAAACGCCATATTCTGACGGATTTATCAATTTGCTTCTTGGTTTATTCAATCAGGGGCCTGTTGATTTTATGGAAGGGCCTTATGCCGCTAAAATGTTTGTTTTGTGCTTTTATACAATATGGGTCGTAATGCCCTTTAAGATTTTAATTTTAACAAGTGCTCTGGCGTCCGTGCCCGAAAGTTGTTATAATGCGGCAAGGGTGGATGGTACGGGAAAGTGGAGAATTTTTACGAAAATCACACTTCCGATGATTTCCCCTACCGTGTTTTATCTTATAATAACAGGGTTTATCGGTGCCTTTAAGTGCTATTCGGATGCGGTGGCGTTATTCGGTACGAACTTAAATGCCGCAGGAATGAACACCATTGTGGGATACATTTACGATATGCTCTACAGCGACGGAGGAGGATATCCTTCTTATGCGTCCGCTGCGGCAATTATTCTTTTTGTAATAGTGCTTACCATAACGGTTATTAATCTGCTGATTTCTAAAAAACACGTTCACTATAATTGAGGAATTGTTATGAAAGAATTAGATTTTGGGAAAAAGGAAAGGGAAGAAAGGATTAAAAACAGGTTCTTTAAGTCAGTTGTTTATATCCTTTTAAGCCTTTGGGGGCTTTTCGTTATTTTCCCCTTTTACTGGATGGTGCTTACATCCTTTAAGAGCTATGGAGAATATTCCGCTGAAACCGTTCCTAACTTTTTATTGAATTCTCCCACGGTTGAAAGCTATTTAAGTGCCTTTACGGCAGAGCCTCTTTTAACATATTTTATAAACACGGTTATTTTTACAGTTATAACGGTTGTAACGATGCTTATTGTGATAATTCCTGCATCCTTTGCTTTTGCAAGGCTTGAATTCAAGGGGAAGAACATACTTTTTACACTCTTTCTTGCACTTATGATGATTCCCAATGAGCTTGTCATTATAACTAACTTTGTGACGATTACCAATCTTGATTTGAGAAACACCTTTTCCGGGCTTATACTTCCGTCGGTTATGTCGGTTTTCTATGTATATCTCTTAAAGGAAAGCTTCGGAAGTGTTCCCGATGAGCTGTACAGAGCGGCAAAGGTGGACGGAACAAGTGACTTTAAGTTTATGGTTAAGGTTATGGTTCCTATCTGTAAACCGACTATAATTACGGTTACCATTTTGAAAATAATTGAGTGCTGGAACTCATATGTATGGCCTAATCTTATTACGGATGAAAAGGAATATTTCCTTGTGTCAAACGGTATTCAGAGAATCAGGGAATCGGGATTCGGAAGAGAAAATATCCCTGCCATGATGGCGGCGGTAACCATTGTTTCACTTCCGCTTATAGTTCTTTATCTTGTTTTCAGAAAACAGATTATGGAAGGCGTTGCGAGGGGAGGCGTTAAAGGATGAGAAAAATTTTCGCATTGCTTTTATGTGTGGCTTTTTTGATGCCGTTTATTACGGCGTGTCACGGTACAAAAGCTATAAAAACCTTTAATGTTCCCGATGAGTTTGACGACAGCAGAAGCTATGAAATTGTTTTCTGGGCGAAAAATGACACAAACAAGGTGCAGACTGAGATTTACAAAAAGGCCATTTCGGATTTTGAGGCACTTTATCCCAACATAAAGGTTAAAATGAAACTTTATAATGACTATGGGAAAATCTATAACGATGTCATAACAAACATTGCCACAGGAACCACTCCCAATGTGTGCATTACTTATCCCGACCATATAGCAACATATATGTCGGGGGATGACACGGTAGTTTCATTAAACGGACTTATGGCGGATGAAAGGTACGGATTTTCAGGAAGCGAGGTCAGATTTGATGCTCCGAAGAAAGAAGAAATAGAGCCTCGTTTTTTAGCTGAGTGCACTTTCGGAGAAACTTATTATGCCCTTCCTTTCATGAGGTCAGGGGAAGCTCTTTACATAAATAAGGATTTTGTAACGGCTCTGGGCTATGAAATCCCCGAGGTTGTGACATGGGATTTCATCTGGGAGGTTTCAGATAAGGCGACGGAAAAAAATCCCGACGGAACATACAAACTTAACGGCGACAAAGTTATGATTCCCTTTATATACAAATCCACCGACAATATGATGATTCAGTACTTAAAGCAAAATGGCGCACCCTATTCCGATGAATCGGGAAATATTAAAATATTTAACGATGACACAAAGGATTTCTTAAAGGAAATCGCCAAGCATGTGGAAAACGGTGCATTTTCCACCTTTAAGATTTCAAGCTATCCCGGTAATTTCTTTAATGCAGGAAGATGTGTGTTTGCCATTGATTCAACGGCGGGAGCAACATGGATAGGAAGTGATGCTCCCCTTTCGGATATTCACGAAAGCAGTAAAGTAAGGTTTGAAACCATTGTTAAAATGATTCCTCAGGCAGACACGGAAAATCCTAAGGTCATATCACAGGGACCTTCTCTTTGCATATTCAATAAGGAGGATTCTTCGGAGGTTCTGGCTTCCTGGCTCTTTATGCAGTATCTTCTGACAAACGATGTGCAGATTGCATATTCCAAAACGGAAGGCTATGTTCCCGTTACAAAAAAGGCGTGGGAAAGCGACGAATATAATGATTATTTAAGTCGCAGAGGAGAAGATAATGACACTTATTACAGCGTGAAAATTGATGCATCAAAGCTTGTGCTTGAAAATACGGAGTATAGCTTTGTTACGCCTGTTTTCAACGGCTCGGCATCGCTCCGAAATGCCGCAGGTCAGCTCATTGAGGAAACGGCTAAGTCTGTTAACCGAAAAGAAGATTTAAGCGGTGACTATTATGATGAAATGTTTGATAAGGTGAAAAGCCTGTACAGACTTGATCAGGTGTCGGGAGAAGGAAAGGGGAGTCTTTCGCCTCTTCCTTTTGAATCACTGGTACTGATTATTTCACTGGCTTCTTTATGGGTATGTATAATCGGAAGCTTTATATTGGGAAAACTTAAAAAGCATAAAAAATATTGACATATTTTGCTTTTTTGGTATAATGTTTAAGAATAATAAAAAAGGAGAATGAATATGAAAAAGTTATTGGCATTATTATTGGCATTGGTTTTAGTGTTTGCTATGGCAGGCTGTAAGGGTGAAGAGGTTGTAACAGAAGAAACAGCTTCCATGACTTACGAAGAATTTGCAGCAGCTCCCCTTGACACTGAGGTTACAGTTGAAACCTACGTTCAGGGTAAGCAGTCCTGGTGGGACAACAAGGGTACTTTCTATACTCAGAACGAAGACGGAGCATATTTCCTTTACGAAATGCCTTGTACAGAAGAAGAGTATAATCTTTTGACAGAAGGAACAAAAATCAGAGTTACAGGTTATAAGGCTGAATGGGCAGGCGAGGTTGAAATCGTTGACGCTACATTCGAAATTCTCGAAGGTAACTTTGTTGCAGAGGCAAAGGATGTAACAGCACTTCTCGGAACCGAAGAGCTTATAAACTGTCAGAATCAGAAGGCACTCTTCAAGGGTCTTACAGTTGAAGCTGTTGAATATAAGAACGAAGAGCCCGGCGACGACATTTATCTTACACTTTCAAACGGTGAGGCTTCCTTTAATTTCTGTGTTGAGGTTTACTTGACAGGAGTTGATACAGATGTATACACAACTGTGGGAACTTTAGAAGCAGGAGATAAGGTTGACGTTGAAGCGTTCCTTTACTGGTACGAGGGCGTAAATCCCCACATCACAGCAATCACGGTTGTTGAATAATATAAAAAGCACATCCGAAAGGATGTGCTTTTCTGTTTGGCGGACCATCAGTTGAAGCGTGAAAAATCATTGAGTATGATTTTTCAGCGGAAAGTCCCTTTCCAAGAAGCGGAGACGGCAGGTGAACGCTGATTGGTTCTACGACTTTCTCTGAGAAAAGCAAAAAGCACACCCTTACGGATGTGCTTTTCTGTTTGGTGGACCATCAGTTGGAGCGCAAAAAATCATTGAGTATGATTTTTCAGCGGAAAGTCCCTTTCCAAGAAGCGGAGACGGCAGGCGAACGCTGATTGGTTCTACGACTTTCTCTAAGAAAAGCAAAAAGCACACCCTTACGGATGTGCTTTTCTGTTTGGTGGACCATCAGGGACATGTATGCTTCGCATCCATCCTGCTCGACGACCCAAATGCTATGCATTTCGGTACCCGGTCTTCGCAACTTTTTGCTAAAAACGATATTCAATCGTTTTCTTAACGCAAAAACCCTCTCAGGGTTCGAGTCCCTGTTGTAATTTGTATGAAACAAAAAAAGACACCTTTCAAGGTGTCTTTTTTGTTTGGTGGACCATCAGGGACTCGAACCCCGGACCAACCGGTTATGAGCCGGTTGCTCTAACCAACTGAGCTAATGGTCCAAATCTCACGCAAAAAATATTATAGCAAAAAATAAGGCTTATGTCAAGAGTTTTTTTAATATTTTTTGATAAAAAACAGTTGACAAACAACTAAATTGATGCTATAATATCATTTGTGACTGCGGAGGGGTATCGAAGTGGTCATAACGAGGCGGTCTTGAAAACCGTTTGTCCGAAAGGGCGCGTGGGTTCGAATCCCACCCTCTCCGCCATTTTTTTATTTTGGCCACAATTTAATAGATACGCAGATAACTGCGGCTATATCTTGGAGTAGTACTCAAGTTGGCCGAAGAGGCGCCCCTGCTAAGGGCGTAGGTCGGGAAACCGGCGCGAGAGTTCAAATCTCTCCTACTCCGCCAAGCAAAAAAGCATATCCGAATGGATGTGCTTTTTTGTTTTTACTATTTTTCCGCTAAAAACAGGGCCGCAATTGCCAAATCTTCAGGGGTTGTTATCTTGATATTTCGATAGTCAGCCTCTACCATCTTAACCTCATGCTGAGTCACATACTCTAACACCATGGCA
>JAZRHF010000055.1:0-14815 GCA_045644565.1 Clostridia bacterium
TGCTTTTTTATTTTAGTTATCTGTTCTTCTGTAGGAGGAAACAACCTTTTGGACTGCTTCTTTTACTGCATCGGGATTTGCTGTTTTTACTGCTTCTGCAAGAATTGCAATCTTTTCGTTTACTTCATCTATCGTAATATCCGAAGGCTTTCCTATAAATATCTTTGAGTGGGAGGTATCCGTCAAACCTTCTTCTGACATCAGAAGCTCTTCATAAAGCTTTTCTCCGGGGCGAAGGCCTGTCACCTTAATGGGAATATCTACATTGGGGCGGTAGCCTGAAAGTCTGATCAAGTTTTCTGCCAGGTCGTAAATTCTTACGGGACTACCCATGTCAAGAACGAAAATTTCTCCGCCTCCCGCATTAGCCGCAGCCTGAATTACAAGCTGAGAAGCCTCGGGAATTGTCATGAAGAAACGGGTTATATCCTTGTGAGTAACAGTTACGGGACCGCCGTTTGCAATCTGACGCTTGAATAAGGGAATTACACTTCCGTTAGACCCTAATACATTTCCGAATCTTACTGCAACGAACTTTGTGCTGCTTATTTTATCCATTGCCTGAATAATCATTTCGCACATTCTCTTTGTTGCACCCATTACATTTGTGGGATTAACAGCCTTATCTGTTGAAATCATAACAAATTTTGCTACATTATGCTTGTCTGCATATTTTGCAACATTGTATGTGCCGAAAACATTGTTCTTTACCGCTTCACCGGGAGAAACTTCCATTAAAGGAACGTGCTTGTGTGCCGCAGCATGGAATATGATATGGGGTTTGAATGTTTCAAATGTACGGTCAATTCTTTCAGCATCTCTTACAGAAGCTATAATTACCGAAAGATTCAATTCAGGATGTGTTTCCTTAAGTTCCATCTGCAGATCGTATGCATTGTTTTCATAGATATCAAGAACTATAAGTTTTTTGGGTGAATATTTTGCAATCTGTCTGCAAAGCTCACTTCCTATGGAGCCTCCTCCGCCTGTAACCAGAACAACCTTGTCTTTGATGTCTTCTTCTATGGCACTGTTGTCAAGGGTGATGCTGTCTCTTGCAAGAAGGTCTGTTATTTCAACGTTTCTGGTGGAGAATTTTTTATCGTCACCGTTTAAGAGAGAATTTTCCACGCTTGCCATTATCTTGAGCTTACTGCCTGTCTGATTGCACTTATTGAGCAAGTCTGTGCGCTGACCCGGAGAAAGAGAGGGGATGGCAAGATGTATTTCATCAACATTGTGTGTTTTGCATATCTCGTGAATTTTGTCGGTACCGCCAAGAACAGGGATATCTTCAATATAGGAATTATGCTTTGAAATATCATCGTCAATGAAACCTACTACATTATAAAGGATAGAAGACATGGTGCTTGTTGACAGGTCGTGAAGAAGAAGATAGCCACCGTCACCTGCTCCTATTATGAGTATATTTATAATCTTTTCGTGATTGGATTTATTTTTTCTTATTTTAATAATTTTTGCAAGACCTCTTACTGCCATTCTAGAACATACAGCCCACAGGAAAAACGCCAGATTATAAAGAATTGCAAAACGTTCTCCTGTGAAGAAAAGTACACTCATAAAGGTATTTATCACAGAGAAAAGTATGATGGAGAAGAAAAAATTAAGATAGTTTTTTGTTCCTGCGTAAATCCACATTATCTGGAGGCAATGTGTAAAGGCAAGAATCAAAAGATAGGTGAGTATAGTAAAAAGCAGATATAAAACATCATAGTTGTCAAAGTCTGTTTTTACCTTGAAAATGTCTATAAAAGAATGAATTTCTACGTTAAGGAAAATCTTTGTGAAAGCATATATCAGAAATGCCGCAATTAAATCATAAAAAAGCAAAAACCTGTTGCTTGATAACTTTTTTAAAGTTTTCATTTTTAAAATCCCCTTCCGCTTATGTAGGACAAGGTCCGATAAGTTTTACACATACATTTTATTATAACATAAAAAATAAAGAATTGCAAGGGGATGTAAGCGAAAACAAATAAAAACGGGTAAAACAGTGTTAAAAATAAGTTTTTTAAAAATTAATAAAGAATATTGAAAAAGTATAATTATGTGGTATAATGTAAAAGATAAACAGAAAGAAGATGCGGTATATGAAAATATTCCGCATTATGTTTTGGAGTTTTCGGCATAGATTCTCTTGACTTACTGTTTATTAGAATCCTTTGCTGAATTTGCAATGACTCAAGCAAAAGATGCAGCTGAAATTTTCTGTAAAGACGTAAAACAAATTGACAAAGGAGATTAAAAAAATATGGCACGTTTTACTTTACCCCGTGACCTTTACCACGGTAAAGGCTCTCTCGAAGCATTAAAGAATCTTAAAGGAACTCGCGCAATGGTTTGTGTTGGCGGAGGTTCCATGAAGCGTTTCGGTTTCCTTGACAAGGTTATTTCTTATCTTGAGGAAGCAGGAATGGAAGTTAAAATTTTCGAAGGTATCGAGCCCGATCCTTCTGTTGATACCGTAATGAAGGGTGCCGAAGCTATGGAAAAGTTTAAGCCAGACTGGATCGTAGCAATCGGCGGAGGTTCACCCATTGACGCAGCAAAAGCAATGTGGATTAAGTACGAATATCCCGAAATCACTTTTGAAGAAATGTGCGTGGTATTCGGTATACCAGAACTTCGCAGAAAAGCTCGTTTCTGTGCAATACCCTCCACCTCCGGTACTGCAACAGAGGTTACGGCTTTCTCCGTAATCACAGATTACAAGAAGGGCATCAAGTATCCTCTTGCTGACTTTGAAATCACTCCCGACGTTGCAATCGTAGATCCCGACCTTGCTGAGACAATGCCTCAGAAGCTGACGGCACACACCGGTATGGACGCCATGACACATGCAATCGAAGCATATGTTTCAACCGCAAACAGTGAATTTACAGATCCTCTTGCTATTTTCGCAATCAAGATGATTCAGGAAGATTTGATTCCTTCCTACAACGGAGATTTGTCAAAGCGTGCATCCATGCACAATGCTCAGTGCCTTGCAGGTATGGCGTTCTCAAACGCTCTTTTGGGTATCGTTCACTCCATGGCTCATAAGACGGGTGCGATTTTCGAAGATCTCGGGGCTCATATCATCCACGGTGCGGCAAATGCTATGTACCTTCCTAAGGTTATCGCATTTAACGCAAAGGATGAAACCGCTAAGAAGCGTTACGGCTTAATCGCTGACTTCATGGGACTTGGAGGAGCAAACGATGACGAAAAGGTTAAAAATCTTATTGCTCATCTTCGCAGCATGAATGATGCTCTTAATATTCCTCAGTGTATTAAGAATTACGGAAAAGACAGCCTTCCTTGTGAAAATGGCTTCATTCCCGAGGAAATCTTCCTTGAGAGACTTCCTGAAATCGCAAAGAATGCAGTCAGCGACGCTTGCACAGGTTCTAACCCCAGAGCAATCAGTGTTCCCGAAATGGAAGAACTGCTTAAGTGCTGCTACTATGACACAGAGGTAAATTTCTGATATAAAACTGACAGTAAAATCTAAAGCGACAGTTACCGGGATTTCGGTGGCTGTCGCTTATGAATGGAGAAAAGCGATGTATAAGATAGTTGACAAAAAAGTGTTGAATCCCACCGTGATTCAACTCCTTATAAAAGCCCCTCTTGTGGCTAAGAAGGCAAAGCCGGGACAGTTTATTATTCTTCGGGTTGACGAAGAGGGGGAAAGAATTCCGCTTACAATTGCAGGTGCCGATAAAGAACAGGGCACGGTTAAAATTATATTTCAGATAGTTGGCGGAACAACCGAAAAGTTATCTCTTAAAGAAAAAGACGAATATATAGAAGATTTTGTTGGTCCCTTAGGAGAAGCTACTCACCTTGAGGGGCTTGAAAAAGTTTGTATCGTCGGCGGTGGTGTAGGCTGTGCGATTGCAATGCCTGTTGCCGAGAAGCTTCACGAGATGGGAGCAGAGGTTACAAGCATCATAGGATTCAGAAATAAAGATCTTTTAATCCTTGAGGATGAATTTAAGTCCTGCTCAGACTCTCTTACGGTAATGACCGACGACGGTTCTTACGGTAATGCCGGAAACGTAACAATGCCACTTAAGGAAATGCTTGAATCCGGCGAAAAATTCGATATGATAATAACAATCGGCCCTCTTATAATGATGAAATTCGTTGTTGAAACAGCAAGACCTTATAATGTTCCTGTTACTGCATCAATGAATCCCGTTATGATAGACGGAACGGGTATGTGCGGTGGTTGCCGTCTTACTCTTAATGTGGACGGAAAGAAAGTTACAAAGTTTGCTTGTGTTGACGGCCCTGATTTCAACGGCTATGAAATAGACTTTGACGAAGCTATGTCCAGAGGCAGAATGTATGCAGACTTTGAACGACATGCTTATGAAAACGCATGTAATCTTTTCGCTAAGGAGGTTAAATGATATGGCAAAAGCAAATATGTCACCTGAAAGAAATGTTATGCCTACTCAGGACGCCTTGGTTCGTGCAAGAAATTTTGAAGAGGTTGCATTGGGATATTCTGAGGAAACTGCCATCGACGAGGCTATGCGTTGTCTTAATTGCAAAAATATGCCCTGCGTGGACGATTGTCCTGTTAAAATTAACATTCCTGCTTTCATTTCCGAAATAAAAGAAGGCAATTTCGAAGAAGCTTATAATATAATCAGTAAAACATCGTCCCTTCCTGCCGTGTGCGGAAGAGTTTGTCCCCAGGAAACACAGTGCGAATCAAAATGTGTACGGGGTATAAAAGGAGAATCTGTCGGCATCGGAAGACTTGAAAGATTCTGTGCGGACTGGCACAATACTTTCTCAACAGAGGGTGCAAAAAAGCCTCAGTCAAACGGACATAAGGTTGCAATTATAGGCTCAGGACCTTCGGGACTTACCTGTGCGGGAGATCTTGCGAAAAAAGGATATGAGGTTACGGTTTTCGAGGCTCTGCACACAGCAGGCGGAGTTTTAGTATACGGAATCCCCGAATTCAGACTTCCTAAGAAAATTGTTGCAAAAGAAGTGGATTCTCTTAAAAAGCTTGGAGTAAAAATCGAAACCAATGTTGTTATCGGTAAAACTCTTACCATTGATGAGCTTTTTGAGATGGGATTTGAAGCCGTGTTTGTTGGCTCGGGAGCAGGACTTCCCAACTTTATGGGCATTCCGGGAGAGTCCTTAAAGGGTGTTTATTCCGCTAACGAGTTTCTCACAAGAAGTAATTTGATGAAGGCATATAAGGAAGATTCTGACACTCCCATCATGAAGGGCGGAAAGGTTATAGTTGTAGGTGGAGGAAACGTTGCAATGGATGCGGCAAGAACAGCCTTAAGGCTTGGTGCCGAAAAGGTTCATATAGTTTACAGACGTTCCATGGACGAACTTCCTGCAAGAAAGGAGGAGGTTGAACACGCAATGGAGGAAGGTATAGAATTCAACCTTCTTTGTAATCCTCTTGAGATTATCGGATATGAAAATCCCGATGACAAAAAAGACCCAAAAAACGGCTTTGTAAAGGCTATGCGCTTAATAAAGATGGAATTGGGAGAACCTGACGAAAGGGGCAGAAGAAGTCCGCATCCGATAGAAGGCAGTGAATTTGAAATTGATGCAGATACGGTAATTATGTCTATCGGAACATCCCCCAATCCTCTTATAAAGTCCACAACAGAAGGACTTGAAGTAAACAAAAGAGGCGGAATCATTGTGAATGAAGAAGGGCTTACTTCAAGGAGCGCCGTATATGCAGGAGGAGATGCCGTTACAGGTGCTGCAACAGTTATTTCTGCCATGGGTGCGGGGAAAATCGCCGCGAAAGCAATTGACGAGCATCTTAATAATTAATAAATTTAACCAATAATACACCACAATAACGGATAAAAACAGTAAATATACTTAATAAGTATGGTTTGCTGTTTTTTTCTTGCAGTAATTTGTAAATTACTGCTTCACAAAACAATTATTTTGTGTTATAATGTAATGTGATATTAAAATGGAGAAAGTCCGGGCAAGAAAAGCGACTCAGGGAAGAGTGCCGTGTTGTTTATGACATCTGAAATCAATCACCGATAACGGCGATGAATATATTCATGCAATGACGGCAAGACCCTTGTTTTTAGTTAATCAGGAGGTATGAACATGAAACTTGACAGAGTTATCGCAGTAAGAAACAGTAAAACCATATACCGTGATGGAGATAAGTGTATTAAAGTGTTCAACGAAAGTTACACAAAGGCCGATGTTCTTAATGAGGCATTAAATCAGGCGCGAATTGAGGAAACCGGTCTTAATATCCCTAAAATTCTGGAAGTAACCATGGTTGATGGAAAATGGGCGATTGTTTCTGAATACATTAAGGGAAAAACCCTTTCACGTCTCATGGAAGAAAATCCTGATAAAAAAGATGAATATCTTAAACTTCTGGTTGATCTTCATGTTGAGGTTCATTCCAAGAAGGAGCCTTCACTTAACAGGCAGAAAGATAAAATGACAAATAAAATACTTAAAACAGAGCTTAATGCAACAACACGCTATGACCTTCACAACAAGCTTGAAAGAATGCCTAAGCATGCTAAAATTTGTCATGGAGATTTTAATCCTTCAAATATCATAATTTCCGATGACGGTGTACCTTATATTCTCGACTGGTCTCATGCAACGCAGGGAAATGCTTCTGCGGACGCTGCGAGAACTTATCTTTACTTCAGTCTTAACGGAGATACAGAAGGGGCAGATAAGTATCTTGATTTGTTCTGCGAAAAGAGTGATACCGACAAACAGTATGTTAAAAAGTGGATTCCCATTGTGGCGGCATCTCAATCCGTTAAGGGTAATGCCAAAGAAAGAGAGTTTTTGCTCTCACGAACCGATTCCACGGATAATAAATAAAAGCAAAGCTTGAAAGGGTGTTTTTTATGAAAATCACAGTATGTATCGGCAGCTCATGCCATATAAAGGGAGCAAGACAAGTTGTTGAACAGCTTCAGAAGCTTATAATATCCAATAATCTTGACGATAAAGTAGAGCTTGGCGGAACATTTTGCATGGGCAAATGCCAGCAGGGTGTATGCGTAACCGTTGATGATGCTTTTTATTCGGTTACTCCTGAATCGGTTGAAGAATTCTTCAACGAAGAAATATTGAAAAAGGTGTGAAAATAATGCTCATTCAGATATGTGTCGGCAGCTCTTGCCATATAAAAGGATCTCCTGAAATTGTAGAGCTTCTCAACAGTGCAATTCAGGAACATCATCTTGAGGATGAGATTACCCTTGCAGGCAGCTTTTGCCTTGGTAATTGCAACCGCTTCGGAGTTACCATTCAGGTGGATGAAGAAGTACATACAGGTATCAATCGTGAAAATTTCAAGGAATTTTTTAACGAGAAGGTACTTGCCGTAATAGAAAAAGAAAGGAAGTAACGATATGCCTAACTGTTTAACACTGAAAAAATCAAACTGTAAAAACTGTTATAAATGCATCCGCCATTGTCCCGTAAAGGCTATTCGTTTTTCCGGAAACCAGGCTCATATCATAGGAAATGAATGTATTTTATGCGGACAGTGTTTTGTTGTTTGCCCTCAGAATGCAAAGCAGATTGCTGACGAAACCGAAAAGGTAAGAGTTCTCCTTCAGAGCGGGGATCCCGTTGTTGTAAGCCTTGCACCTTCTTTTGTTGCAAACTATGAAGGTGTAGGTATCACTGCAATGAAGGATGCACTTAAAAAGCTTGGTTTTTATGATGTTGAAGAAACTGCCGTTGGTGCAACAATTGTTAAAAACGAATATGAAAGAATGATCAGGGAGGAAGAACGTGATATAATTATATCTTCCTGTTGTCATTCAATTAATCTGCTTATTCAGAAATATTTCCCGGCAGAGCTTGAATATCTTGCTGATGTTATTTCTCCCATGCAGGCTCATTGTCTTGATATTAAAAAGCGTGTTCCCGGGGCAAAAACCGTATTTATCGGTCCTTGTGTTGCAAAGAAGGATGAAGCGGAGTACTACGAGGGAATTGTTGATGCCGTTTTAACGTTTGAAGAACTTACCAACTTGATGAAGGAAGAAAACATTGAGATTGATAAGAATATGGATTCGAGTGATGAAAGCCGTGCCAGATTTTTCCCCACCACGGGCGGTATATTAAAGACTATGACAGAGTCTCTCCCGGGCTACACATATATTGCTCTTGACGGTGTTGAAAACTGTATCAATGCATTGAAGGATATTGAGGCAGGAAAAATTCATAAGTGCTTTATTGAGATGTCTGCTTGTATAGGAAGCTGTATCGGTGGTCCCGTTATGGAAAAATATCACCGCAGCGCACCTATAAAGGATTTCATTACAATCGCAAATTATGCAGGTCAAAAGGACTTTGAAGTGGCACAGCCCGACAGTATTGAACTTAAAAAACAGTTTTCATTTATCGAGCACAGATTGCAGACTCCTTCTGAGACTGAAATTTACAATGTACTTCGTCAGATGGGCAAATTCAAGCCCTCAGACGAACTTAACTGCGGTTCCTGCGGTTACAATACCTGTCGTGATAAAGCCATAGCTATTATCCAGGGCAAAGCGGAAATTTCCATGTGCTTACCCTTCCTTAAGAATAAAGCGGAAAGCTTTTCCGATACCATCGTAAAGAACACTCCCAACGGCATTATCGTTCTTAACGAAGAACTTGAAGTTCAGCAGATAAATGAAGCAGCCAAAAACATAATGAACATCCGTTCAAGCTCTGATGTTTTAGGAGATCTTGTTGTCCGCATCATGGATCCGAGAGACTTTATGGAAGTAAAGAATACCGGAGTTGATATAAGAAACAAGAGAGTGTATCTTGCAGAATATAAGCGCTATGTAGACCAGTCTGTTTTATATGACAAGGATTCTCATCTTCTCATCGGCATTATGCGTGATGTTACTGATGAACAGAACGAGCGTGAAAAGAAGGAAAACATCAGCCGTCAGACTGTGGAAGTTGCCGATAAGGTTGTTGACAAGCAGATGCGTATCGTTCAGGAAATTGCATCCTTGCTGGGAGAAACTGCCGCAGAAACAAAAATTGCTCTGGCAAAATTAAAGGAGTCGATCTCAAATGAATGATTTATGTGCAGATATCGGCTGGAAAAGTATAAATCACTACGGAGAACAACTTTGCGGAGACCATGTTGAAATTGCAGAACAGAGTGATGAATCAACAGTTATCGTTCTTGCCGACGGTTTAGGCAGCGGCGTTAAAGCAAGTATCCTTTCAACACTCACTTCAAAGATAATATCCACAATGATGGCGGCAGATCTTCCCATTGAGGAATGTGTTTCCACCATAGCAGCAACTTTACCCGTTTGTTCGGTAAGAGGTGTTGCATATTCAACCTTTACCATCATGCATATCATAGACAATGAAACCGCAGAGATTATCCAGTATGATAATCCGCAGGTTATTGTTCTTCGTGATAACAAGAATTATGACTATCCTAAAACTGAAATGAACATCGACGGAAAGAAGATTTATAAATCCGTTATACGCTTGCAGGAGGGGGATATTTTCATTGCCATGAGCGACGGGTGTCCTCACGCCGGAATCGGTATGGCTTATAATTTCGGTTGGAAGCGTGAAGAAATAATAGACTTTATGGAGACTATGTCCGTGACAGGGCTTACAGCAAAGAATTTATCCACACTTTTGGTTGATGAATGCGATAAGCTCTACGGTCAGAAGCCGGGGGATGATGCAACGGCGTGTATAGTAAAAATAAGAAGAAGAGAGCCTATGAATCTCTTGTTCGGACCTCCCTCAAACCGTGACGATGCAGATCGTATGATGTCCCTTTTCTTCTCTAAAGAAGGAAAACATATCATATGCGGCGGAACAACTTCTTCCATTGCGGCAAAATATTTGAGAAAACCCCTTCAGGCAACCCTTAATTTTGAAAAGTCAGATGTTCCTCCGATTGCAAAAATTGAGGGAGTTGATCTGGTAACGGAAGGCGTTATCACGGTAAATAAGGTTTTGGAATATGCAAAGGATTACCTTGCGGAAAACGAAATGTACGAGCATTGGAATTATAAAAGAGACGGTGCATCTTTGATTTGCCAGTTACTCTTTGAAGAGGCGACCGATATTAATTTCTATGTGGGTCGTGCTATAAATCCTGCCCATCAGAATCCTGAATTGCCTATTAATTTCAGTATCAAGATGAATTTGGTGGAAGAACTTTCCAAGTGTCTTAAGTTGATGGGTAAAAGAATTAAAGTAAGCTATTTTTAAGGAGTGCGAATTATGAGAAAGTTTGATACAAAAGTACAGCACTTAAAATACAAGGTTTTAAGAGAGGTTGCAAAACAGGCGTGGAATGACACGCTTTTGGAAAACGTTCTTGAAATTCCCAAGGAAATTGTTCCCGGTAAAACTTCAACCATGCGCTGCTGTGTTTACAAGGAAAGAGCAATTCTTGCCGAGCGTGTAAAAATTGCCATGGGCGGAGATAAGGAAAACCCCAATGTTATTGAGGTAATTGACATCGCCTGTGATGAATGTCCTGCCGCAGGCTATGAGGTTACTGATTCATGCAGAGGTTGTCTTGCACACAGATGTGAAGACGTATGTAAACGAGGAGCGATTTCTTTTGACCACAACCACGTTGCCCATATTGATAAGTCTAAGTGTGTGGAATGTGGACTTTGTGCCAAGGTTTGTCCTTATTTTGCCATTGTGAATCGTAAACGTCCCTGCCAGAATGCCTGCAAAATAAAGGCAATATCTATTAACGAGGATAATGCGGCAGCTATAGATAACGATAAGTGTACAGCATGCGGAGCCTGTGTATATCAGTGTCCCTTCGGTGCAATTATGGATAAGTCCTACATTCTTAATGTAATTGACTTTATAAAGAAGAGCGAATCCAATAAGAAGTATAAGGTTTATGCCATGGTGGCTCCTTCAATTTCGAGCCAGTTTACCTATGCGAAGCTTGGCCAGGTTATAACCGGTATAAGGGATTTGGGATTCCACACAGTAATAGAAGCGGCTTTGGGTGCGGATATGGTTGCTCAGGCAGAATCCAGGGAACTTTCCGAAAAAGGATTTTTGACAAGCTCCTGTTGTCCTGCCTTTGTGACTTATGTTAAAACTGCGTTTCCCGATATGGTGAAGCATATATCCCACAATCTTTCGCCTATGGCAACCCTTGCTAAATATATAAAAGAAACCGACGAAAATTCGAAGGTTGTATTCATAGGTCCTTGCACGGCGAAAAAGGCAGAGGCTCAGCTTGATTCGGTAAAGCCTTATATTGATGCGGTTTTGACATTTGAAGAGCTTCAGTCCCTTCTTGACAGTAAAGATATAGATATTACCACGTTGGAGGAAGGGGTTTTAGATAATGCTTCATATTTCGGAAGAATATTTGCCCGTTCCGGAGGTCTTTCTGATGCAGTTGCACAGGGCTTAAAAGAGCAGAATATCGATTTTGACTTAAAGGCTCTTCCTTGTGACGGCATCGAGGAGTGTAAGGTGGCACTCCTTAAAAAGAGTAAAAATGTCCTGGATGCCAACTTCATTGAGGGTATGGCTTGTGTAGGAGGATGCATCGGCGGAGCCGGATGTCTTACCCACGGGGAAAAGAATAAGGCGGAAGTTGATAAGTACGGAAAAGAAGCTTTGGAAAAAACAATTTCTGATGCAGTTTCCATTCTTAAATAAAAAGTAACCGTAAAGATAAAAGCACTTGTGATTTTTCACAAGTGCTTTTTGCCTGAGATGGGATGCAAATCAATCTGCCTTTCCCTGTGACGTCTTAGGGGATGGCGGGACTTGAGTTTTTCAAATTTTCATTTGAAAAACCTTTGGCAAAATTCCCTTCGGGCAATTTCGCCTACGACAAGTTCAAGTCCCTTTGATACAAAAACCGAAGAAAAAGAGTGACCTACCTTACGATAAGTCACTCTTTTTATTTGGTGCCGGTGGCGGGACGCATACGCTGATCTGCCTTGCTCGACGACCCAAATGCCCTGCATTTCGGTACCCGTCTTCGCACCGCTCGGCTAAAAACGATAATCAATCGTATTATTCACGCCTCGCGCCCTCTTAGGGTTCAAGTCCCTTTCATCAGTATGCAAATAAAAAAACAGCTTACCTTGCGGTAAACTGTTTCTTTATTTGGTGCCGGTGGCGGGACTTGAACCCGCACGATATCGCTATCAATGGATTTTGAGTCCACCTCGTCTGCCAATTCCAACACACCGGCGTTCAAGTGGTTATTATACACCATCTTGGGGGAAAAAGCAAGAGTTTTTTATAAAAAAACGAAATTTATTTTAAAACAAAGGGACTTATCAGATAGTCTTCTCCGCTTCCTTTGGAAAGGGCAAGATTTCTTATGTCTGTTGCTTTTACATCAAGAGCAAAAGATATGTTTTCTTTTTCGTAATCCGAATCCGGCTTGGTGATAATTTTAATATCCGATTCCTTTTTTATACGCTTTAATATTTCAGCTCCCGTCGTATTTAACGAAAGAACTCTTGCATAGGGAGCAAATTCGGGGATTTTTTCGCCTGAATTTAACAAAATATGCAATAATGTTCTTTTTACTCTTGACATTGTATACCTTTTTGATTTAATATTATATAGGTAGGAATTTATGTCCTCGGTGAAGGGCGTATTCTTTATGGTGGAAATCAGTTCCGAATCAGATAAGGATCTGACAGGATAGGAATCCTTGGAAAGATTCATTATGCTTAAAGCAATTAAGGATGACATATCCTCATAAAACAGGGGAGTGTCGCAAGTAAGGTTTGGAACAAAGGATGAAACATCTAATCCTTCCTTTATCATTTTTCTTAAAGCACTTGCACTTAAGTGGATTCCGTCATAAATTTCCGAATCGTGGGGGACAGTCCGTTTTATACAATAGGGCGTGATTTTGGAAGAAAGCTTATTTAGTGCCCTGATGTATTCATAACCGAGAGTGTCGTTTGGTCCTTCGGGAAGCTGAAATTTACATTTTTTGAAAGCTCCCTCTTTTGCGGCGGGATAGGGAAGACCTTCCTTTGAAAAAGACTTTATGGCTTCCTTAAATTCTTCGGATTCTTCGTAGAGGGCGATTTTTTTGAGAAGTTCGGCATCGCCTGATTCCGAACCGAAGGAAAGTATATCCACCACGTTAAGCGAATTTAATATTCTTACAGCACCTTCCGCAAAGTCACGGCTTGATGCGGTTGAATAAAGAAAAGGAAGTTCCAAAACAAGATCGGCACCGGAAAGTACGGCGGCTTTTGCACGGGCAAACTTTGAGAAAATTGCAGGCTCGCCCCTTTGAACAAAGCTTCCCGACATAATGACAACTACGGCATCGGCTGCTTTTTTGGTTTCTTCGATATGGAATTTGTGACCTGAATGAAACGGATTGTATTCTGCAATTATTGCCGCAACTTTCATATTCCGGACTCCTTTCTGTAAACTTGTTTATTATTTTATAACAATATATAATAAAAATCAATATTTTTCTGAAAGAAGGAGAAAAAATGAGCACATTTCTTGAAAAAACAATTGAAAGAGCAAAAAAGGACAAAAAGACAATAGTTCTTCCCGAGTCTATGGACAGAAGAACCTTTGAGGCTGCTGAAAAAGTTCTCAAAGAAGATATTGCCAACATCGTAATCATCGGTACTCCCGAAGAGGTTGAGGCAAACAGCAAGGGTCTTGATATGTCCAAGGCAACAATCATCAATCCTTTCACACACGAAAAGACAGAAGAATACTTGAACCTTTTCGTAGAGCTTCGTAAGTCCAAGGGCGTTACATACGAAGAAGCAAAGGAAACTGTTCTTTCCGACTATATGTATTATGCTTGTCTTATGGTTAAGGCAGGCGACGCTGACGGTGTTGTATCCGGTGCTTGTCACTCAACAGCAAACACCCTTCGTCCCTCACTCCAGATTATAAAGACAAAGCCCGGCGTAAAGCTTGTATCCGCATTCTTCTTAATGGTAGTTCCGAATTGCGAATACGGCGCTGACGGTGCTTTCGTATTTGCAGACTCCGGTCTTGAGCAGAATCCCGATCCCGAAAAGCTTGCTGCAATCGCTGCTTGCTCTGCAGAATCCTTTGAACTCCTTGTCGGCGAAGAAGCAAGAGTTGCAATGCTTTCTCACTCCACAAAGGGAAGTGCAAAGCATGCTGACGTTGATAAGGTTGTAGAAGCAACAAGAATCGTTAAGGAACAGCACCCCGAATTAAATGTTGACGGCGAACTTCAGTTAGACGCTGCCATCGTTCCTTCTGTTGGCGAGTCCAAGGCACCCGGAAGCAAGGTTGCAGGTAAGGCAAACGTTCTTGTATTCCCCGACTTAGACGCAGGTAACATCGGTTACAAGCTCGTTCAGAGACTTGCAAAGGCAGAAGCTTACGGTCCCATCACACAGGGTATTGCAAAGCCCATCAATGACTTATCAAGAGGATGCAGCGCAGATGATATCGTAGGCGTTATAGCTATTACTTGTGTACAGGCTCAGGCAGAGGCATAAAATTTCAACAAAGAAATTTTGTGCCGGGGCTTTGCGAAGCGTAAAAATGCGAAAGGCATTTTAGCGGAGCGAAGAAAAAAGAAAAACGCAAACAAGCGTTTTTTCGGCAAGAGATAAGTTGAAAAAGAATCAATCCGGTATATCATAAAATTTCAACAAAGAAATTTTGTGCCGGGACTTTGCGAAGCGTAAAAATGCGAAAGGCATTTTAGCGGAGCGAAGAAAAAAGAAAAACGCAAACAAGCGTTTTTTCGGCAAGAGATAAGTTGAAAAAGAATCAATCCGGTATATCATAA
>JAZRHF010000056.1:0-3949 GCA_045644565.1 Clostridia bacterium
GGGCTGGAAGAAAGCCTGACTCCGCCCGTCGGAGTAATTGCAGATATCTGCATTGAATATGAAGACGGAACAAGGGAAACCATAGTTACAGACGAAAGTTGGAAAACCAAGAAAAGTGCTATACTTTACAGCGATATGTATCACGGCGAAACGATAGATGCACGCTTTACGGATAAAAAGGGCATTAATGCAAAAATTCTTAAGTGGAGCAAAAGTGTTCTTATCCCCCAGGAAGGCGAAAAAATAGTTGAGCACGAAAGATTAAAGCCGGTGCTTATAAAAACACCAAACGGCGAAAAGATTTTGGATTTCGGTCAGAACATGACAGGCTATGTTGAATTTTCCGTTATGGCAAAAGAGGGCGAAAAGCTCATTTTCGACTGCGGAGAAATTTTGGATAAGGACGGAAACTTCTACCGTGACAACTACCGTGATGCAAAAACTTTAACGGATTATACCTGTAAGGAAGGCTTAAACACCTATAAGCCTAAATTCGCTTTCCAGGCATTCAGATATATAAGGCTTATAAAGCATCCGGGAAGAAAGGTGAATCCCGAAGACTTTACGGGTATATGCGTATATTCCGATATAAAGAGAACGGGCTATTTGAATAGCTCCAACAAAAAGCTTAACAGACTTTTTGAAAATATTTTCTGGGGACAGAAGGATAACTATCTTGATGTTCCGACGGACTGTCCCCAGAGAAATGAGCGTTGGGGATGGACGGGCGACACCCAGGTGTTCTGCCGCACAGCAAGCTTCAACTACGATGTTGAAAAGTTTTTCGCCAAGTGGCTTCACGACCTTGAGGCGGCATCAGGGGAAGATGGCAGCGTTCCTAAAATAGTGCCCTGCTATTTCAAAGGAAAGTCCGAAGGTGTTGCAAGATGGTCCCGTATGTCAGGCTCTGCCTGGGCTGATGCGGCAACAATCTGCCCTTGGGAAATTTATCTTACCTACGGCAACAAGAAAATACTTTCCGATCAGTTCGAGTCAATGCATAAATACGTTGACTATATGACCAATGTGACAAAGGATAAGTATATGTTCACAGGTCATAGCCAGTATGGTGACTGGCTGGGAATTGACGCTCCCGAGGGAAGCTATAAAGGAGCGAGCCGTGAGGATTTAATCGCCCATGCTTTTTATGCATATTCGACTCTCCTTGTCGTAAAAGCAGGTAAGATTTTAGGAAAGGATGTTTCTTCCTACGAAAAGCTTTACAAGAATATCGTGAAGAAATTCCGAGAGGTATGGCAGGATGAATATAAAACACAGACAGAACACGCCGTTGCACTTTATTTCAAGCTTGCAAAGGATATGAAGAAAACGGCAAAGAGCTTGGCAGAGATGATTAAGGCAAACGGAAACAAACTTACAACGGGCTTTGTGGGAACACCTTATCTTCTTCACGCACTTTCCGAAAACGGCTACACCGATGTGGCTTACAGTCTGCTTTTACAGGAGGAATATCCCTCCTGGATCTTCTCCGTTAAAATGGGTGCAACCACCATCTGGGAGCATTGGGACGGAAAGAAGGAAGACGGTACATTCTGGAGTACAAATATGAACTCATTCAACCATTATGCATACGGTGCGGTTGCGGACTGGGTATATATGGTTGCGGCAGGTATTAACCGGGTTGAAGAAGCTCCGGGCTTTGAAAAGATCTTAATCAAACCCAATCCCGATAAGAGACTTACTCATCTTGAAGCATCAATTGAAACAAGAAAGGGTAAGGTAAAATCCAAGTGGACCTATGAGGAAGAAGGCTTCATCCGTTATGAAATTGAAACCCCGGTGGAAACAGAAATCATTATCGGCGGAGAATTGAAAGTGGTTCCTGCCGGAGAATATATGTTTATTCAGTATATATAATCCGTGGGGATATCTCTCGGATATAAAGGAGTAAAAAATGGGATTTGCAATTGCGAAAAATAAAATTAAAACATTTTTCATAGTGGCAATCATTGCGGTTGTGCTTTATCTTCTGGTGTATTTTGTGGCGGACGCCATGGGCTATGGTAACTACGCCATAGTGATAGCCGGGATTATTTCAATAGGAACATCGCTTTTCTCCTATTGGAATTCGGCAAAGCTTGCGCTTTCCGCAAACGGAGCGAAAAAGGCAACGGGGCAGGACGAGGCATATTTAAGAAGCCTTATCACCCCCATCTGTGCGGAAGCTAAAATTCCCGTTCCCGAGCTTTATGTGATTGAGGATAATTCCCCCAACGCTTTTGCAACGGGAAGAAATCCCTCTCATGCGGCGGTTGCGGCAACAAGAGGGATTATGAATACTCTTAATCAGGATGAACTCAGGGGTGTTCTTGCCCACGAAATCGGACATATCAAAAATTATGACATTTTGCTTCAGACCATTGCATCGATTATGGTTGGTGCGATAATAATTATTTCCGATATATTCTCCCGTACACTTTTGTGGGGCGGAATGAGAAGACGCTCCGACAGAGACTCGGGCAACGGATTTCTTGCTGTAATAGGTCTTGTCCTTATGATATTTGCGCCTATTGCGGCACAGCTTCTTCGTATGTGTTTATCCAGAAACAGAGAATATCTTGCCGATGCAACTGCGGCTGACCTTACAGGAAGACCGGAGGCACTGGCTTCGGCGCTTATCAAGATAAGCTCAAATCCCACACCTGTAATGCGGGCAAATCAGGCGACGGCGGGTATGTATATTTCAAATCCTCTTAAAAAAATGGCAAATTTATTTTCAACCCATCCTCCCATTGAAAAAAGAGTGGAGGCACTTCGCAATATGAAATAAAACAAAAAATGACGAAAGCATTGCTTTCGTCATTTTTTTATATTTCTCTTCGTCCTTCGAGTGCCATTGTAAGTGTAACTTCGTCAACATATTCAAGGTCGCCTCCAACGGGAACTCCTCTTGCAATTCGTGTGACCTTTACACCGAAGGGTTTTATGAGGCGGGCAAGGTATGTTGCGGTAGCTTCGCCTTCAACGGTAAGGTTAGTTGCCATAATTACTTCTTTCACTTCATCGGAGGAAAGGCGTGCCACAAGTTCCTTCGCCTTTATTTCTTCTGGACCTATTCCGTCCATAGGGGATATGACTCCGTGAAGAACATGGTAAAGTCCCTGAAATTCCCCTGTTTTTTCCATGGCCAGAACATCTTTCGGGCCTTCCACCACACAAATTATACTTCTGTCACGCTTGGAGCTCTGACATATTCTGCAGGTATCTCCGTCGGTTAAATCCTGACAGATACTGCAATAGTGTATGGAGCTTTTAGCCGAAAGTATGGCATCGGCAAAGCTTTTTGCCTCTTCGTCGGAACCGGATAAAAGGCTGAAGCTTAAACGTACAGCGGTTTTGTGGCCGATACCGGGAAGTCTTTCAAAATGTTCAATTAATGCCGCTAATGGTGCTATATACATAATTCACCTTAGAAAAGACCGGGAATATTCATGCCGCCGGTAAGTTTGCTCATGGAATTCATGGCAGCATCGTCAGCCTTTTTCATTGCTTCGTTAACTGCGGAAATTACAAGGTCCTGAAGCATTTCGACATCATCGGGGTCAACTGCTTCGGGAGCAATTGTAAGAGATAAAAGTGCTTTCTTTCCGGATACGGTTGCGGTAACAACTCCGCCACCTACTGTTGCACTGTATTCTGTTACTTCCATTTCTTCCTGTGCCTTCATCATTTCAGCCTGCATTTTCTGAGCCTGCTTAAGCATCTGATTCATGTTTCCGCCACCCATTGCGCCGAATCTGCCTCCGCCGGGAAATCCGCCTTTTGCCATATAAATCATCCTTTCGGTAAATTAAAATTCTTCTTCGTCTCGGTCTTCTTCTTCAAAATCGTATTCTTCTTCCTCATCTTCATCGGAATCGTCATGAGATGGGGGATTGGAAGGCTCTGCATCCGTATTGGAAGTAACTTCCTCAACGGGAACAGGAGC
>JAZRHF010000057.1:0-34366 GCA_045644565.1 Clostridia bacterium
CCAAGCAAAAAAGCATATCCGAATGGATGTGCTTTTTTGTTTTATACATGAAAAGATTTGAACTCGAGCGACGGGAACCGGCGGGGGTTTTTGCACGACCGCCGCCTGTGGCGGATGAAGGGAGTGCGAAAAGGGAGAAAACAAGAAGTACACAAGCGAATGTGTGAGCGAAGTGAACGACTATGTTTTCGAGTGGACGTTTACGTTTCAAATCTCTCCTACTCCGCCAAGCAAAAAAGCATATCCGAATGGATGTGCTTTTTTGTTTTATACATGAAAAGATTTGAACTCGAGCGACGGGAACCTGAGAGGGTTTTTGATTCTTGTTATTGCTTTTTTGTGGGTGTTGTTGTATAATTTAAAAAACACGAATTTTAGCAAAATGAGGGATAAAATGAAGAAGTTTATAAGTATATTATTGATAATTGTATTGGTTTTCGTCTTGGCGGTGATGCTTTTAAGAGAGCGCTCTGTCATGGTTTATCGTGAAGGAGAAAATAAAGCGGTAAAGGCGAAGGAAAGGGAAGCGTATATAAACGAGGGCTGGTTTAATGAACCGGTTTTGAGGATATATAATAAAAACGGTGAAAGTCTTCTTATCACAGAGGATAGCTTTGATGACTATGATTCCTCCCTTTGGGCGAAAGAACCTTTTGCTATTGTATATTCTGATACAGCGGAAGAACTTATGGTTTTGGAATCGGAAGTTGAAGATTATCTTTCTGATGGCTGGCACAAAGAAAAACCCGACCATGAAGGAATGACGGAGCTTAAAAAGGAAATTGAGGACTATATTAAAACTCAGAGCGGTTCCTGGGGGGTATTTATTCAGGACTTATCAACAAATGAATATCTTTTAATCAATGAAGGCAGATATTCTTCCGCAAGCTTGGTTAAGGTTTACACCATGGCGGCGGTTTACAGCGAAATCGAGAAGGGCAACCTTGAAAAAAATGCAGACATAAACCATCAGCTTCGTCTTATGATAACCGAAAGCAGCAACGATGCCTGCAATTATCTTACGATTAAAGCAGGAGGAGGCAATGAGGCGGCAGGGTTTGACAGGGAAAACGAGATTTCGAAATCTTTAGGGTGTGAAAATACAGAGCGGGGATCCTATCTTGTACAAACAAACGGAAGAAAAGGTCCCTATCGTCATCACAACTATACATCTCCACGTGATTGCGGAAGAATTCTTAAGGCGATTTACAAGGGAGAACTGGTTTCGGAAAGTGCTTCGGAAGAGATGCTTGGACTTTTGCTTGACCAGACAAGAAGATGGAAAATTCCCACCGGTGTACCTGAAGGAACAAAGGTGGCGAATAAAACAGGAGAAACCGACACGGCAAATTCCGATATAGCAATAGTTTTCTCTCCCGGCGGAGACTATATAATCTGCGTATTGGGAAACGGAAATGTGGCCTATGGGGTTGATACGATAAGAAAAATATCCGGCATGGCCTATGACTATTTCAACTGAAATGAGTGATTTTATGAGCGAGAAAATGACCTGGCAAAGACCGCTTACAAATAAGATATACATCCACCGCCCCCTTTCGGAGCGGCTTATCATAATGTGTCCGGATATGAAAATCATAAATTCCTCTCTTCTTGATAACGGAACGCACGTTGGTCAGCCCGGAACAGGATTTATCCTGCTTCACGGTGAAAAAATGGAAGGCTTTTCCCTTGATAAAACCAGATTTACACCCCCAACTCCCGGAATTCCCATTTATGAAATGACAAACGAAGCAGAGTGTATTGTGCGATTGGAAGCGTTCAGTGCTGAAGGCAGAAATCCTAAGGTGTATTTTAAGCTTACTCTTGAAAACAGCATGGACTGCAAGGTGGAAAATTCCGTTGGAATAATGTTAAGGTCGGGCAACGAAAAATATATGCTTAATCAGCATCAGGAGGGATATTCGCCATACTGCCCCAATTACAAAAACTGGTTTTTGATTAAAAGAACATGGAAAGAAACAGGATGCGGTGAAGCAAAAAGCGGTAATTCTACTATTAAAATCAAAGGGGATGTTTCCTTTATTGCAGGTGATATTGAAGGCTTTAGCTTTTATCCTTCTGACTATTTTAAGATAGACTATTCCCTTATGCCGGGAGAAAGTGTAAGCTATACCGGTGCTATTTGCGAAAACGGCGAAATTGAAAGCTTTTCCTACGATGAGGAAAAGGCAAAGGCGATTTTATTCTGGGAAGGAATAAAAGGGAAAATAAAAAACCTTCCCGATGCCGAAGGTAAATATCTTGATATATTTTACCATATGGCATCTCAGCTGATGCAGATGCTTGCCTGTTACGAGGGAAGTGACCTTGTAACGGTAAGGCAGGGGGATGTGGGAAGATTTGTGTGGCCTTATGAGGGAGCACAGGTAATCACAGCTCTTGACAGAATAGGTCTTTCTGATTATACCTTTGAAGCCTTAAGGTATTACTGCGAGCGATGGCTTGTAAAAGAGGGAGAGGACAAGGGCAAAATAGGTAGTAACGCAGGGTGGGAAAACTTTACCGGCTCTGTTATATGGGCGATAAGTGTGCATCTTCTTTCAACAAAGGATGAAAAGGAATTTGAATTTTTTCTTCCGCATCTCGTTTCCATGAGAGACTGGATTGAAAGGAAAAGAACATCTGAAAGAAGTACGGGATATGAGGGAATATTTCCTCCGGGTAAGGGAAGCGACTGGAATGATGTGGCACAGTTCTGGACATTTACCGACAGTCATAATGTAAAGGCCTTGTCCTTTATGGTTGAGGCGCTGGCACATTTCGGTCATGAAGAATACGGAAAAACCAAGGCTATATATGAAAGCTATAAAAAGACGATAATTGATATAAGAGATTCACTTTGGGAAGGACACCTTGATGATGAGGAATTTATCTTTCCTCACGAGCTTGGAATTGATTTTTACGACAGCCATACATACAGCTATTACACCGACGGAGCGCCCTATCTTCTTTATACCGGTTTTATCGAGCCGGGAAGCAGAATGATGAAGCAGATGGAAAATTATTTCCTGAAGCGCGGTCAGTTTGAAAATGGGCTTACCGGCAGAATGACAAGCTGTGAAAGCTTGTGGGACGAGGCGTATTTCGGAGGTTACGGTGATGTGTGGTACACCATGCAGAGTGAGACATACTGGCTTAAGGCGTGGGTGGCCACGGGAGAAAGGGAAAAAGCATTAAAAACTCTTTCTGCCGTAATGCACTACGGGATGACAAGCGAAATGGTAGTATCTGAAAGATATTGCTCCATAAATCCGAGATACTGTCCCTGGCAGCCAAACGGAAGCGGAAGTGCCAGAATGATAGAAATGCTCCTTGAATATTTCGGAGAAGTGAAAAAATAAAAAAAGCATCGGCGTTGCCGATGCTTTTTTATGGCGGACAAGAGCCAGTATAACATTTCCGTCCGTGAATATATGGCGCAGGGAATGACGGAGGAAGAGGCAAAGCGTAAGGCGTCGGGGGAATTAGCGCTTTCTATTGCGAGTGAAGCATTTGCGGGAGCTTTGTCCGGTGGTATCGGCGGAGGGATGCTGGGTGCATATCAAGGCTTTAAGAATTATAAAGCCGGAAAGGATGTAAATTACCGAGGCAATACAGGTGAGCTTATTGAAAAGGGCCTTACGGCACCTGAGGAAAGCAGAACCTATGAAAATGCGGTTGAGGCTGCAGGAAAGTTCCGAGACAATGAAAAAGCCCCTTCGGAAGAAGGAGCGGGATGTCTATACATAAAATAGGGGACAAGAACAGAGTTTTTGTTTCCGAGGATATAACAAGAGGCGAAAACCCCGTTGATACAAATGCCAAGGTAAAAAAGTTTATAAAAAATAATTTTAGTGAAGTAAAGAACCAGCTCCCGGACGGGAGTACCGGAATAACTTACGTTACAGATACAGGAGCCGGAGAGTTTGCGTTTTCTGAATATACTAAAGGCCTGAAAGGAAAAATGAAATATGATAAATTCAGAATGGCAAATAATATTGACGAAATTATTGCATCTCAGATAATTTCTGAATACGAAGATCCGGCACATCCGAGGGATGATGATATAGTAGGTTTTTACCGTATGCCTGTTGAAATTCAGGTGGGGCACAGGTTATACGATGGCGATCTTGTAACAGGTATCACTTTAGAGGGAAGGGAAGAATTTTATGATGTCGTAAGCCTGGAACTGAAAAATGAAAATGAGCCGTATCCTACCCCTGCTGAAAGCAGTTATGGGAGACACGATAGCGACTCATCCAATAACAGTATAGCACCAAAAGGTGATGCTGTCAATCCCTATTCTATGCCGGAGGGCGGAGAATATTCAGTACATAACCGAAATAATAACAGCGTAAAGCCGATGGAAGTGGGAAACTTATATAATTCCATGCTTCAGGAGGGCTATATTACTCCCGAAGAGGGTGAGCGATACAGAGGCGTGAGCCTTCGTGTTCGTCAGAGCGGTGAAGCCGTTGGCGCGAATGATGTGCAGATTGCCGAGGCAGAGAAGAAGCAACACATACAGAAATCCGATATGGTATAAAAAGGCAAATTTTGCTTGATAGTGCGTAAAATTCCTTGGCAATACATAAGTATTACCTGCGTAATTTTACTTCTCTGAATCTAAAATTTGCTCTTTTTTTACTCTGCGACCCTGCACGTTGAAATAATTTGATATTATATCGGTGCAGCAGGCTGAAGCAAGGCTTGGCTCCTTGCAAAGCCGATAAGCCGGTAGAATACAAATTTTATAGTGCAGGGCATATTGGATTTTTGTATGTGTTGCTTTGGCAGAGCCACGGGCAGAGAGGTTATATTTTTAGGCGGCAACAATGATATCATCGGTGCAGACGGAAATGTCTACACTCTTCAGGGCAGAGCAAAGGACGGCGTTATCTACGTTAATCCCAACAACGGAACCTATATCAGCAATCAGGTATTGGCGGAGGAATTTATACACACAATTGAAGGAACAAAAAGCTATGGAGAGTTTGTAAGCTTTATCCGTGACCTTGCGAACAATACCGAAGGCATTGATGCAGAAGCGGAGAAGGCGGAGATAAATGACCTTTATACAGCTGCGGGAGTTGAATTTAATCTTGAAAGAGAGTTTACGGCGCAGATGGCGGCGAAGCTTTTATTTAATGATCCTGAAAGTGTAGAGTACCTTGTTAAAAACCGCCAGAGTGTGGCGGGCAGGTTCTTTGACTTCTTATCGCAGTATTCAGCAAAGCTGACAGGAAAAGATGAAAAGGCGACAGTCATGCAGGCGAGAAGGCTGCTTTCACAGGCACTAAGAGAAAGTGAAGGGATGGAAAGAGAGATTCTTCGCTCCGCTCAGAATGACAGTATTGAGGATGAAGGTTCATATTCAATAAATAGAGAATATGAAAACGACATTGATTTTTGGAAAAGAGAAGGAATGTCCGATGATGAAGTCTTTGATCTTGGAACATCAGGGGATGTCCTGCAAGGCCTTGGAGCTATTGAGAGCGACATTTATATGTTGGGGGATAAAATAAAAGAGATAATAAATAAACACCCCGAAATGACACTTGAAGAAATTAAAAAAATTCCTCAGATATTAGAAAATCCTGTATTGATTTTGAAGAGTCAAAACGTAGGAAGAGGTTCGAAACAAAATACTCGTCTGGTTATTTTCGGAAATATAAAAGCTCAGGATGGAAAGCCTATGCTGACAGTGTTAGATTTGAGACCTATTGAAAACAATTTCGTTATTGATGATATGCAGAAGGTATCAAGTGCATACACTAAGGATAATCCTGAAGATTTTGTGAGAAACAGCTTAATTGTTTATGCAGATAAAAAAAGAACCACTAAGTTGCTTAAGTCAATAGGCTTCCAAACGCCTATCGAGTTGCAACAAAGTGGTTACATAGGTAGTATATCCTATGAGGGGCAAAATGTCAACATAAATGGTGAAGAATTTTCAAAGATTTTTTCGGAAGGGAACGGCAAGGACGGAAGTAATTCCATTGCGAGAAAGAGCGGTGCGACGATGGAAGAGCCTGAAGGAGAATGGAATGTGCCGGAGAACGGTGAGACAGTTTCTGAAAGGGCTGTTACGTCTGCTGAAAAGACGCTTAAAAAGCATATGGGAATTGAGGAAGGAGAAAGACAACCCTTCAGTCAGGCTGAACCTGACAGCTCCCCTTACACAAGGGAGCCATTAGAAGGCGAAGCGGAGAGCATTGACGAGGTGACGGCGGAAATGACAGCACAGCACAGAGCGAGGTTTGCAACCAAGAGCAAAGCTGAGTTTGATGCTTTGCCTGATACGGACAAGCTTAAAGCTGCAGAAGTAAGAGGGATTTCAGGCAGTGTTGGGCTTTACGGGCAGACTGAAATTGCAAAAGAACAGAAACAGGCCGAAAAAACAACGGGAAAAAAAGCATCGGCGTTGCCGATGCTTTTTTTAGTTTCAATTAAAATAATGTTATCCAGCCCTGAGCCCATACAACAAGGATGATTATGGGAAGAACATATTTCACATAAACTCTCATCCACTTGGGGAATGCAAGGCCTTTACCTGTGTTGGCTTCGTTTATAAAGTTGCTCCAGCCCCAGCCGTGCTTATTGTAAGTACAGAAAAGTACATAAGCCAAAGAGCCTAAGGGGAGAAGGTTGTTGCTTATTATAAAGTCCTCTAAATCCATGATACCCTTGGAACCGCCGGGACCCCATGTAAAGCCTGACCAAACGGTGAAGCCTAAAATACAGGGAAGAGAAAGGAGACACACAAGCACGATGTTTATAATTGCCGCCTGTGTACGGTTAAACTTTGTAAGCTCAAGCCAGAAGGACATGATGTTTTCGAATACCGCAATAACGGTTGAAAGTGCGGCGAAAATCATGAAAAGGAAGAAGAGTATTCCCACAATCTGACCGATGGGAGCTGCCATAGCATTGAAGATTGAAGAAAATGTGGTAAATAAGAAGCTTGCACCAACCGTGCCGGGATCGGCATTTACGCCACCTGCATATGCATAGCATGCGGGGAAAACGATAAGGCCGGAAATAAGGGCAACAGATGTATCAAGGGAAATGATAGTTGCAGCTTCGCCCATAAGTCTTTTTTCCTTGCTGATGTAGGAACCGAAGATGGCAATGGAGCCGATACCGATACTTAAGGAGAAGAATGCCTGTCCCATAGCGGCGGAAATTACTGTCCATGCACCTGCCTTCTGAAGGTTTTCAACGGAGGGGATGAGGTAGAACTTAAGACCGTCAAGACCGCCCTTAAGAGTGCAGGAATAAATTGCAAGTCCTATCATAAGTGCGAAAAGAAGAAGCATCATAACCTTGGTGATTCTTTCAACGCCCTTCTGAAGACCCATGGAGCAGATGCCGAAGCAAAGAAGGATAACGAAGAAGGTTACTCCTATAATAAGCGGTGTGTTTGTAACTGTTTCACCGAATACTGCACCTAAATCTTCAACTGTTTCTGCAGTTAAAATTGAGCCGGTTATATACTTTCCGAAATAGATAAGCATCCAGGAAGAAATAGTGGTATAGAACATCATTAAAAGGTAGTTTCCTGCGATACCCATATACTTCATGAAGTGCCATTTCTGTCCGGGCTTTTCAAGGACATCGAAAGAAGATGCTATACTTCTCTGACTGGCACGGCCGACAGTAAGCTCTGCAGTCATTATGGGAAGTCCAAGTAATAAAAGGAATGCGATATAAATGAGTACGAAGAAGCCACCGCCGTAGCCTCCTGTTAAAATGGGGAAACGGTAAACGTTACCCAGGCCGATGGCACATCCTGCAGATATCAGGATAAAGCCAAGTCTTGAACCGAATTTTTCTCTTTGCATAGTTTTTATTCCTCTCTTAGTTTATTTTATCTCTTATGAGAAAAGTGCTTTCATAATTTCTTCTGCATAGGCAGGAGGACATTCGCCGAGGCATTTTTCAAGGGAAGGGTTATTATTTAGTCTCGGGCGGATGATTTCGTAATCTTCATCGGTGAGCTTAAGCTCATACGTTCCTGTAAGGTCGGTAATCAAGGTTCGCATTTCCTCGTCGGTGCGAAGGATTTCATCATAAAATTCCGCAGACTCTTTGGGAGCCCATTTTATATTATGAAGAATAAATGCGGGAAGGTAAAGAGCGCATGCCTTTCCGTGGGGAATGCCCTTTCTTTCGGAAAGATAATAGCTGAGTGCGTGGCACATGGCGGTGCCTGTCATGGAAATGGCATAGCCTGCATGGATTGACGCAAGATAGAGGTTCTCGAAATCCTCATCGTCAAGCCCGTCTGTTCCGTAAGCGCTTATGGTTTCAAATTCGGGGATTAAAAGCTTTATTGCACGAAGGGCAAAGGTTTTTGAAAAATCATTTGCGATGCGGCAGAAATAGCTTTCAATGGCATGACTCATGGCGTCAAGTGCGGTGGACTTTATAAGCTCACCATCCATTTTGGAGATATAGGATATATCGCCGAAAGCAATTGCAGGGAGAAGGAGAGGGGAGCGCATGCTCTTTTTCCTTCCGTCACTTCCCGTTATTACGGCGTAGGGTGTTACTTCACTTCCTGTTCCGGCTGTTGTGCCGACAGCAACGATGGGATATGCTCCGTTTTTATATTTTACGGCAAAAGCCTCTTCTTCAGTCATATCGGGATTTTTCATTAATGCGGCGATTGCCTTTGATGCATCAAGAGGGCTTCCGCCACCGATTCCTATAACAAAATCGCAACCTTTTAAAATGCCGAGTTTTGCTGCTTCCTCCACACTTTCATAGGTGGGATTGGGTGCGATTTTTGAATAGATTTCATACTTTAATTCAAGAGTGTCAAGGGCATCTGCCACATCCGAAAGGGCACCTGTTTTTTCGGCGGAGCTTTTTCCCGTGACGATTAACGCCTTTGTCCCGAGGGTTTTAAGAAGGTCTTTGTTATTTTTTACGGCGTTTTTTTCAATTATCATATTTACCGGGGATGAAAATTTGTGTATCAATTTATTCAGTCCTTTCTGCCTTCTGATAACAGTCTTTTTTTTAGTATAAAACATTTTGATTAATAATGCAAGAAATACTTGTATTTTTTTCCGTTTGGTGGTATTATTTTAGTATATAAAAATGCATGAGGTGAAAGAAAATGGAATTCAAAGGAAAGGTTTTCAGTTTTTTGGGAGATTCAATTACTCAGGGAATTGGTGCGTCGGCGGAAGAAAATAAGTATCCCGCTGTTTTCGGAAGAAAATACGGTGCGGAGGTAAACGCTTACGGATTAAGCGGAACAAGATTTGCGAGACAGAAAAAACACATCGAAACTCAGCCTTTGAGCTTTGAGGAAGATTTTTGCAAGCGTTATATAACAATGGCTGATGCGGATTTTGTTGTGGTTTTCGGAGGAACCAACGACTACGGACACGGCGATGCTCCTCTCGGTGAAATGAATGACAGAACACCCGATACTTTTTACGGAGCCTGCCACTATCTTTTTAAGGGGATTATTGAAAAATATCCTTTGGCTACAATTATAATAATGACACCTCTTCACAGACTTGTGGAGGGTCCCGGAGGAGAAAACACTGTAAGAGAGAATAATCCTCCTCTTAAAACTTTTGTTGAAATTATCAGGGAGGTTGCGGAATATTATTCGCTTCCCGTGCTTGATTTATATAAGATGAGCGGAATAAATCCAGAGATTCCCGCAATTAAGGAACTTTATATGCCTGACGGACTTCATCCCTCTGACAGAGGACATGAGAAAATCGCAGATATGTTGGCATCGTTTATAAAAACACTTTAATTTTGAAAGGAAGATGACAATGATAGAAAAGATACCCTTCGGAAGAGTTGGCGCAGAGGAAGTATTTCTCTTTAAAATGGATAACGGCAAAGGACTCAGTGCAGAAATTATTACATATGGCGGCATTTTAAGAACTCTTACTTATGATGGAGTTGACGTGGTTTTAGGCCGTGACACTTTAGAAGAGTATATGGACAATACAGGTTGCTACGGTGCATTGATAGGCAGAAATTCAAACCGTATTGCAAAGGGGGAGTTTACTCTTAACGGAAAGAAATATACTCTTGCAAAAAACAACGGAGAAAACAATCTTCACGGCGGAAATATCGGTTTCGGTAAAAGAGTGTGGGAAGGCAAGGCCATAGATAAGAAGGAGCCTTCCGTAGTGCTTACTCTTGTTTCCGAAAACGGTGATGAGGGCTTTCCCGGAAAGGTTAAGGTTAAGGTTACCTACACACTCACAAAGGACAACGGATTGAGAATTCACTATGAAGGAAAATCAAATGCAGACACCCTTCTTAACATGACAAATCACACCTATTTCAACTTAAACGGCCATGATGCAGGAACAGTTGACGGCCATTATATAGAAATGCAGTCAAGCTTCTATACTCCCAACACATCTGAATGTATGCCCTATGGTGTTGTGGAAAAGGTTGACGGAACTCCCTTCGATTTAAGAAGCGGAGCTAAGATGGCTGATGTATTTGCATCCGAGCACGGTCAGATTAAGCTCTTTAACGGCTTTGACCACAACTTTGCTCTTGACGGATTCGGTTTCAGAAAGTTTTCTACCATGAAAGGTGATATAACAGGTATCGTTATGGATTCATATACGGACAGACCTGCAGTTCAGATTTATACAGGTAACGGAATCAAGGAAGAAAGAGTTTGCAAAAACGGAGTAAAATATCCGATACACGGCGGTCTTTGTCTGGAAACTCAGGTTTTCCCCAATGCGATGGAGTTCAGTCATTTCCCCTCTCCGATTCTCAGAAAAGGTGAGGAATATGACACAGTGACAGAATTCAGATTCCATAGATGAGCGGACTGGTTTGTGCATTTACGGGTCACAGGGAAATTCCGGAAGGAGATTTTAAAAGACTTTTTGACTTTACGAAAAAGACTGTTGATATTCTTATTTCAAGGGGAGTTACCGAATTTATATCAGGCGGAGCATCGGGATATGACCTGATGTGTGCGGAAATTGTCCTTGAAGCAAAAAAATATGCCGACATAAAGCTTTCTTTAGCGATTCCTTGCAAAGGACAGGAACGGTATTACAGTTTTCGTGATAAAAAGAGATACGAATATATTTCGGAAAAAGCCGACGAGATTATTGTGCTTTCTGAGCATTATTACAAAGGCTGTATGCATGTAAGAAACCGATACATGGTAAATAAATCCGATTTTATTATTTCCTACTGCGTAAAGGATTATGGCGGAACGTACTATACAAAGAGTTATGCCGAAAAAGAGGGCAAGTTTGTGATAGAATGCGGTCTTGACAAAAATGGCTAAATATTGTATAATACTTAAAATTATATAATAAAATGAAAATGCAGAGAGTAAGTGGCAGGTTTATAACATAGCATTATTCTGTGCATTTTTTGTTTTTGGAGGAAGGAAAATGGGAATTTTCACCTTAGCTTATCTGGAAGAATTGGGGATTATTTTGTTAAAGCTTATTCTTGCTATGGCACTGGGGGGACTTATCGGTATAGAGAGAGAGCATAAGCATCGTCCGGCAGGTCTCAGAACACATATCCTTGTTTGTGTGGGTGCCTGCCTTACAATGATGATAAGTGAATATATGGTAAAAGATGGTCTTTCAACAGACGTATCCCGTTTGGGAGCACAGGTTATTTCCGGTATCGGTTTTTTGGGTGCGGGAACAATCCTTCGTGAAGGTGACAGGGTACGGGGTCTTACAACTGCGGCAACCCTCTGGGCAATCGCCTGCGTAGGTCTTGCCATCGGCATAGGCTATTATGTTGGTGCAATCAGTTCAGCATTGGTTATGCTTATCGTGTTGAGAGTTCTTGGCTTTATTATGACTAAGCGTAGCGGTGAGGGAATTATTACATTCCATGTATCAACTGTGAATACCACGGAATATGTGGCAAACATTCTCTCTGTTATTCATATCTATTGCGAGGAGATTAAAAATATTGATTTTACTGCAAGCGAAGATGAGGCGGAAGTTATTCTGAGCTTTACGGTTATAATGAGACAGAATAAGGAGCATGCCGAACTTTCGGCATCCTTAATAGGTCTTGAAGGTGTGCATAGGGTAGATTGAGCGAAGCCGAGTGCAGCAAACAGCAATAGCTGTTTGCGAAACAAGGTTTCACGAGCGTAGACACCGTGCTGATTTTTTGCGGAGCCGAGTGCAGCAAAATCCGAGAAAGGATTTTGCGAAACAAGGTTGCGGAAACGAAGAAAAGCCAAATGGGCTTTTCCGTTTATGCAACAAAATAAATCAAAAGGCGAACAGCCTTTTGTGCCAGGAAACCCGAACAGGGTTTTAGCGAGCTGAAACGGAACCTTGACAAAATGCGAAGAGCATTTTGAACGAATTAAACGCAATAAAGCGACAGATATTTCTTAACGTGAAAAAGGAGCAGATATGCAAAAGGGTTTTATTCACAAAAAATATGGAGATTTTGAATATCTTTTAAGTCCCTTGCTTAAGGAAGCAGGAGTGAAGCATTGCTTTACCACAAGGCTTGGAGGAGTGTCGGAGGAAGCACATCTTTCTTCTATGAATCTGGGAACTTCCCGGGGTGATAAGGAAGAATATGTTTTTGAAAATGTCAGGATAATGTGCGAGGCTCTCGGCTTTACAAAAGAAAAATTAAGCAGAACAAATCAGGTCCACGATAACAAAATTGCTGTCCTTAAGGATGCTAAAGAGGTATCGGAGGGATGTGACGGTCTTGTTACGGATAAAAAGGGAATTCCTTTGCTTTCTACTTCGGCGGACTGTGTGCCCGTACTGCTTTACGATAAAGAAAAAAAGGTTTGTGCATCCATTCATTCCGGATGGAAGGGAACGGTTAAAAAGATTTGTCTTGAGGCGGTAAAAACTCTTGTGTCGGAATACGGAAGTTCCCCTGAAAATATTATTGCGGCAATAGGCCCATCCATCGGAAAGTGTTGCTTTCAGGTTAAAAAGGACGTGCTTGACGCTTTTTCTTATAGCTTTTCCGATGTTTCTTTCATAGTGCCCGAGGGAGACGGGGAGCATTACAGAGCTGATCTTTGGGAGGCGGTAAGGCGTACCCTTATTGAATCAGGGATTAAAGATGAAAACATTTCCTGTGCCTATGAGTGTACGGTGTGCAACAATCATCTTTACTTTTCAAGCAGAGCGCAAAAGGGAAAATTTGGTTCTTTAGCGGCAGTTATTGAACTTTGAATGAGGGATTTTTATGAAACGTATTTTGTTGATGGTGCTGGCGGCAATGATGATTTGTCTTACAGCCTGCAATGGTGCGAAAACTGAATATGAAATCGGCTCAGAGGAAGTGGAGGTTGTGCTTCCTACAGGAAGTATCAATCTTACATCGAGAAAGCCCGAGACATTTAATCCTCTTGCAACCAATTATGAAAGTTGCAGAGAGCTTTTTTACCTTTTTTATGACGGGCTTTTCACCCTTAACGGAGACTTTTCTGCAAGTCCCAATCTTGCTGAAGAGCTTATGATGTCAGATGATAATCTCACGGGAATATTGAAGATAAAAAGCGGAATTAAGTTTTCGGACGGTTCGCCTTTTACCGCTTACGATGTGCTTTATTCTGTTGAGTTTATAAAAAACAATGGCGGAAGCTTTTTGGGATGTGTAAAAAACATAAAAGAAATCGAAGCTGCTGACGATAAAAGCGTAGTGATAAAGCTTAACAATCCTGAGGTTAATTTTGCATCCATGCTTGTGTTTCCGATTATTAAAAGGGGAACACCGTATTTTATTGACTATCCCAACGGAACGGGTCAGTTTATATGCAAAAAGGAAAACAGCGGATATACATCTTTAACCTGTGAAAGAAATCTGGAATATCATATGGGAATTCCGAATATTGACACGGTTAATGTGGCTTACAGAAATTCCGACATAAAGGCGGAAACGGAATTTATTACGGGAGATGCCGATTTGTTGACAGCTCCTGAATTTGACAGTGAAAAAGCCGGAGAAGGCGTGAAGATTTATGAAGTAAACAGTGGCCGCTTTGAATTTTTGGGATTTAATTCAGCCAAAGGAATTTTTTCTGATGTTTCCGCAAGAAAAGCAGTTTTTGCAGCCTGCGACAGAGATGCAATCAAAAAAGAGTTTGAGGAAATAAAAACTCTTGCGGCAATTCCTTTTAATCCCGGTGTTTATTTCTATACGGAAGAGCTTGACAGCATAGAAAAAGGAAAAATTCACGAGATTCTTGAAAGAAACGGTTGGGCTATGGGAGGAAACGGAGTTTACGAAAAAGACGGAAATGATTTTTCCTTCAGTATTTTAGTGAACAAAGATAATTCGGAGCGTGTAGGAATAGCTAATTTCTTGAGCCATATGCTTTTAGGATACGGTATATCGGCAGATGTTGAAGTTTTGGCATATGACGACTATAAGAACAGGCTTATGAGTGGAGAATATGACGCCTTCATGGGAGGATGCTCTATAGGAAATCCCACTAATCTTGAATTTTTACTGGAAACCGGCGGAAGTGCAAACGTTTTCGGCTATTCCGACGAGGTTACGGATATGAAGATAAAGTCTATGGCGGCGGCAAAGGGCGAGAAACTTAAGGAAGAAGCTCTCGAATTGGGTAAGAAAATAAGCGAAAGTGCTCCTCTTGCCGGAATTTACTTTAAAACCACAAAGATTTATGCAAAAGAACACATTGTTATTTCGGAGATAAGCCCTACCGGAGTTTATATCAAGGCTTATACATGGAGTATAAAGGAAGATTGAGCGAATTTTGTATAAAAAAATAAAATGGTTTTACTTGCATAGTTTTTGATTTTGTGATATACTACTTTTCAATTAAGAAAAGACGCTGATTGGCGGGAAAGGAATACTACTATGATAATAGATCCTATTATATTAAAAGAGGGAAAAGACGGCTCTCTTACAAAGACAAACTGCTATTCGGAACTTCTTTCCGAAAGAACGGTTTTTGTTTTTTCCGAGGTTGACGATGATTTGTCTGCATCCATTGTTTCACAGCTTTTATATCTTGACAGCGTTGCTCCCGGTGAGGAAATTAAGATGTATATAAATTCTCCCGGTGGCTCGGTTTCTGCAGGTCTTGCAATTTATGATACCATGCAGATGATAAAAAGCCCCGTTACCACCATTTGCGCAGGACTTGCGGCATCCATGGGTGCGGTGTTACTTTCAGGCGGTGCAAAGGGTAAGCGTTATTCCATGAAAAACGGAAAGATTTTAATCCATCAGGTTCTTGGCGGTGTAGGCGGTCAGGCAACAAATATGGATATCCATACAAAGGATATGCTTAAAACCAAAAAGCTCTTAAACGGAATCCTTGCAGAGAACACCGGTAAGACTATGGAAGACATTACGAGAGATACAGAGCGCGATTATATCTTAAATGCCGAAGAAGCTGTTGCTTACGGAATTGTTGACGGAATAGCTGAATAAGCTCTTTCGGCAGAGATTGGTTATAAATTAAAAGGAAATGCGATGAGCATTTCCTTTTTTGTGTGAAGAAGGTGTAAATACAGACGGATTCTCAGAATACACACATCACCTAAGGTAGCGGATGGGGAGAGATTCTTCGGTCACGTCGTTCCCTCTGAATGACAGAAGTGAGGGATGACGGAGGAAGGGGACAGCAGAGAATAGAGATTCTTCGGTCACTTCGCTCCCTCAGAATGACAAAGTGGGGGATGACGGAGGAAGGAGAAAAGGCGGGAGCCTTTTTTATTTTTATAAAAATTAATAAACCCCTTGACAAAAGTGGATAAAAGTGGTATAACATTTTTAGCACTCTTGGTGGGAGAGTGCTAAAAATGAAAAAGAGGGGTTGGTGAATGGTATGGAACTGTCGGAAAGAAGGCTTAAAATTTTAAAGGCCATTATTGACGGATATATCGAAACGGCAGAACCTATCGGATCATCAACCATTCAGAAAAACATACTTAAGGATTGTTCTTCTGCAACCATAAGAAACGAAATGGCTTTTTTGGAAGAAGCGGGTTATCTTGAAAAACCCCACACTTCCGCAGGAAGAATTCCGTCAAGCCTGGCATACAGACTTTATGTTGATATGCTGATGGAAAAATATCGTCTTACGTTATCTGAAATGGACGAACTTGCCCAGAGAATGGAAACCAAGGCAAGGGAGCTTTCGGGAATTGCAAAAAGAGCAGGGGAAACCTTGTCGGCAATTACCAACTACACATCCTTTGTAATTACCCCTGCAACGGTAAGGCTGAGGCTTAAGAGCATTAAGCTCATCGTTGTACAGGAAGGGTTGGTTTTAGCAGTTTTGGTTGCCACGGGGGATGTTATAAAAGACACCAGAATAAAAGCTCCAATAGAACTTAATCAGGATTTTGCAGACAGATTAAGCGGTATGATTACGGAGCTTCTTTCCATGAAAACTTTTGACGAAATGGATTTCAATGCGGCGGTGTTCCGTGAAATCTCAAGGTTCTGGCCCAGTCTTACTCCTTCGCTTAAGGATTTCATATCGTCGGCTCTTTCCGGAAATGACGGAGAGGTTTATACAGACGGAGCATCGAATATTTTCAGATACAGAGAGTATCACGATGTGGATAAGGCTAGAGCACTGCTTGACTTTGTAGATGATGACGACAATCTTAAGTTGCTTGTTAAGGATACAGAGGAAGACGGAGAGTGTCGTACGGTAATCGGAAGAGAAACGGGAATTTCCGCGTTATCTGATTGCTCACTGGTTGTTAAGACATATTCGCCTTCTGATAACATGAAGGGCTCTATCGGAATTATCGGCCCTGCAAGAATGGACTATTCCCGCGTTATGTCAACTCTTGAATATATGGCAGAAGCGATGGATAACATATTAAGGCAAATGCTTGAGCCGTAAAGAGTTTGAACCTCACGGCTTTAATGAAAGGGATGAAAAAAGTGACAAAGAAAAAGGAAGATATTGAAAAGGAAGCAGTCGAAGAAGTGACTGAAGAAATAAAGGAAGAAGCTTCGGAGGCAGAAAAGAAAATTGCCGAGCTTTCAGATAAGATACTAAGAATTACCGCTGAGTATGAAAATTACAGAAAGCGTACTCAAAGGGAAAAGGAAAGCTTATATGAAATGTCAAAAGCTGATACGGTGGCGGCATTTTTACCCCTTTTCGATAATATAGAAAAAGCTATAAAGGTTAAGCCTGCCGATGCTTCCGGTGAATGGAAAGCGTTTTCAGAAGGCGTTGACCTTATGAAAAAACAGATGGCTGATATTTTAAGTTCTTTAGGTATAAGCGCTATTGATGCAGTAGGCGAGGAATTTAATCCCGAACTTCACAACGCGGTTATGCACGTTGAGGACGAGGAAGCCGGAGAAGGCGTTATAGTTGAAGAATTCCAGAAGGGATTTAAAATCGGTGACAGAGTTATAAGACACTCTGTTGTAAAAGTTGCAAATTAATTAAATTGGAGGAATAGATTATGGCAAAAATTATCGGTATCGACTTAGGTACAACAAACTCATGCGTAGCCGTTTTAGAAGGCGGAAGCGCAGTTGTTATCGCTAACGCAGAAGGTATGAGAACTACACCTTCCGTTGTTGGTTTTACAAAGAACGGTGAAAGACTTGTAGGTCAGGTTGCAAAGCGTCAGGCAGTTTCAAACCCCGACAGAACAATTATCTCCATCAAGAGAGAAATGGGTTCTTCCTACAAGGTAGCAATTGACGACAAGAACTACACACCTCAGGAAATTTCCGCTATGATTTTAGGTAAGCTTAAGGCAGACGCTGAAAGCTATTTAGGCGAAACTGTTACTCAGGCGGTTATCACCGTTCCTGCATACTTTACAGATGCTCAGAGACAGGCAACAAAGGACGCAGGCAAGATTGCAGGTCTTGTCGTACAGAGAATTATAAACGAGCCCACAGCGGCAGCCCTTGCTTTCGGTGCAGATAAGGATCCCGACGGCAAGATTATGGTATTCGACTTAGGTGGCGGTACATTCGACGTATCCATCCTCGATATTTCCGACGGCGTATTTGAAGTTATGGCTACCTGCGGTAACAACAGACTTGGCGGTGACGACTTCGATAACAGAATTATCGACTATATCGCAGCTGAATTCAAGAAGGATAACGGCATTGACTTGAGAAACGACAAAATGGCATCTCAGAGACTTAAGGAAGCGGCTGAAAAAGCAAAGTGCGAGCTTTCCTCTGTTACAAGTGCTTCTATCAATCTTCCTTACATCTCCGCAGGTGCAGAAGGTCCCTTGCATCTTGATATGACTTTAACAAGAGCGAAGTTTAACGAGCTTACAGCTGACCTTGTTGAAGAAACAATGGTTCCCGTAAGAAAGGCATTATCCGATGCAGGACTTTCCACAAGCGATATAAAGAAGGTATTAATGGTTGGCGGTTCCACAAGAATTCCCGCAGTTTGCGAAGCTGTTGAAAAGCTTGTTGGTTCCAAAATCAGTAAGGAAATCAACCCCGATGAATGTGTTGCTATGGGTGCAGCTATTCAGGGCGGTGTATTATCCGGTGACGTTGACGATTTAGTACTTCTTGACGTAACTCCTCTTTCTCTTGGTATTGAAACCATGGGCGGAGTATTTACAAAGATTATTGAAAGAAATACAACAATCCCCACAAAGAAGAGCCAGATTTTCTCCACAGCTGCTGACAATCAGCCCTCTGTTGACGTTCACGTTCTTCAGGGTGAAAGAGAAATGGCACAGTATAATAAGACATTGGGTAACTTCCAGCTTTCAGGCATTGCTCCCGCTCCCAGAGGAATCCCCCAGATCGAAGTAACATTCGACATCGATGCTAACGGTATCGTTCACGTTGCAGCAAAGGATCTTGGAACAGGAAACGAGCAGAATATTACAATTACTGCATCCACAAACCTTTCCGAGGATGAAATCAACAAGGCGGTTAAGGAAGCAGAACAGTATGCTGCAGAAGACAAGAAGCGTAAGGAAGAAGTGGATTTGAGAAACTCTGCAGACCAGATGGTATATCAGGCAGAAAAGCTTACAACCGATATGGGCGACAAGATGTCAGAAGACGAAAAGAACGACCTTAAGGCAGAAGCTGACAAGGTTAAGGAAGCATTAAAGGGCACAGATACAGAAGCTATCAAATCTGCAAGCGATGCTCTTATGCAGAAGATGAGCGCTATCGGTCAGAGAGTATATCAGGAAGCAGCTGCTCAGCAGCAGGCACAGGGCGGTGCTGACAATCAGGGTCCCGCAGGTGCTCAGGACGCTGACTTTACAGACGTAAACTAAGTTTTGGTTATTTTTAAGCCGAGGGGTGTTACCCCTCGGCTTACATAAGCATATTGATGCGAAAGGAATCTTTGTATGGCAGATAAAAGAGATTATTACGAGGTGCTGGGCGTTTCCAAGGGTGCAACGGATGAGGAAATAAAAAAAGCATACCGTTCCATGGCGAAAAAGTACCACCCCGATTTGAATAAAGACGATCCCGAAGGTGCGGCAACCAAGTTTAAGGAAGTAAACGAAGCTTATGAGGTTTTGTCCGATGCGGATAAAAAGGCCAAGTATGACCGATTCGGTCATGCGGCGTTTGATCAGACTCAGGGTGGCGGATACGGAGCAGGTGGCTTTGGCGGCGGATTCGGTGGATTCGACGTGGATCTGGGCGATATTTTCGGAAGCTTTTTCGGAGGCGGTCAGAGAAGAAACGGTCCTGCAAGGGGTAATGATATAAATAAACAGATAAATCTTACGTTTTCCGAGGCGGCTTTCGGTTGCAAGAAAACTGTTGAGGTTTACAGAAGCGAAAAGTGCGATACATGCGGAGGGTCCGGTGCAAAGGCAGGAACTTCTGCTGAAACATGCTCCGTTTGTCGTGGTACAGGTCAGGTTAGAAATACCATGGGCGGATTTTTCTCTACTGTCACAACCTGTCAAACCTGCGGTGGTACAGGTAAGATTATTAAAACTCCTTGTGAGTCCTGCCGTGGTAAAGGCAGTGTGAGGAGAACAAAGTCTGTTGAAGTTAATATTCCTGCCGGTATCGACCACGGTCAGACTATGAGCGTGTCGGGCGAAGGGGAATGCGGACTTCGTGGCGGTCCCAACGGAGATTTGCTTGTTACGGTTGCGATTATCCCCGATAAGACCTTTAAGAGAAAGGGCTTTGACGTTTATGTTGAAAAGCATATCAGCATAACGGAGGCGGCACTTGGTGCAACCTGTCAGGTTCCCACTATTCACGGAGATGTGGAATTTACAATCCCCGAGGGAACACAGTCAAATTCTATTTTCAGACTTAAGGAAAAGGGTATACAGAAGCTTCACAGTCAGGCTAAGGGCGACGAGTATGTAACGATTATCGTTGATACACCCAAAAACTTAAGCAAAGAACAGAAGGCAAAACTTTTGGAATTTGCCGAAATGACCGGTGATAAAAACTACGCCGGTATTAAAAAAGAAAAAGGATTTTGGAAAAAGTAAAACGCAAAGCGTTTTACTTTTTCCTTTTTTGCGCAAAAAAGAAAGCCTTATCACAAAGAGGTTCGGGCAGCTTCGTGCCGTCGCATTTGAATGATATGGCTTTCTTCAATGACAGTATATCAGAAGATAAGAATGTTGTCAAGAAAAGAAGCACCGGTAGTCCGAGGGAGCCTTGGAAAAAGCCTCGAACCCGTCTACGACGGCTCGGCTCACCGCTGGTGCTTCTTCGCATATTATACCGCAGAAATATGCCGCTTGTCAAGCAGAGGGATTCTTCGGCTATGCCTCAGAATGACAGTGTGGGGGAGTATCAGAATGACAGATGCGGGGTGGAGGTTATAATGACAGATGCGGGATGGAGGTCAGAACGACAGGCGTGGGGAAGGCCTTAAAAATATCCACTTTTCCATTGACAAAAACGGGTGAATATAATATAATTAAACAGTTAACGGTTAAAGTATTAACTATTAATCGTTTAATCGTTTTTATAATTTCAGGAGGTGACCTATGGGAGATAATACTAAGGAAAGAAAATTATATCACGAGGCGGTAGGTCTTTTTATGTGCACAGACCGTTTGCATAAAAAAATTGCAGAAAAAAGACTTGAGGAGATTAAGCTTCACAGAAGTCAGCATATAATGTTGATGCACCTTTCTCGTTTCGGAAGAACTGTTTCTCAGAAGGAGTTGGCGGAATCTTTATCAATAACTCCTGCAGCGGCGGCAGTTTCCGTGAAAAAGCTTATAGACGGGGGATATATTGAGAGAAAAACCTCCGACAAGGATGCGAGATACAACGACGTTTCCATTACCGAAAAGGGAGAAGCGGTTGTTAAACGTTCGAGAGAGATTTTTAATTCCATAGACGAAGACATGGTTTCGGGAATAAGTGAGGAAGAGCTTATTGCTTTCATCGAAATACTTAAAAAAATGACAGAAAATCTGAAAGGAGATATTAAATGAAACGTTGGGGTAAATATATAAAGCCGTATCTTTTGTATTTTATCCTGGGACCTCTTTGCATGATTATTGAGGTTGTGGGTGAAGTGTTTATGCCTCGCTTTCTTGCGGGCATAATTAACGACAGCGTGGCAAAGGGCATCGGATTCACCATTGAAATGACTTTGGGTATGATTGGTCTTGCTCTTGTTATGATGGCAGGCGGCGTTGGCGGTGCATATTTCGGTGCAAAGGCATCGGTTAATTTTGCGGCAGATTTAAGGCAGGACATTTATAAAAGAGTGCAGGGATTTTCCTTTGCCAACATTGACAAGTTTTCCACGGGCTCCCTTGTAACAAGACTTACAAACGACGTCACACAGGTGCAGAACTTTGTAAACATGCTTCTTCGTATGTTTCTTCGTGCTCCCGGTATGCTTATCGGTGCTTTGATTATGGCGATAACCTTAAAGCCTTCTTTGGCAGTGGTTTTGGCGGTTACCATTCCTTTAATGCTTATTTCCATTATATTTATTATAAGAACAGGTTTTCCCCGATTCGGAAAGATGCAGGTTAAGGTTGATAAGCTTAATTCAACCGTTCAGGAAAATATTACAAATGTAAGAGTTGTTAAGTCCTTTGTAAGAGAAGATCACGAGAGAGAAAAATTTGCAAAGGCGAACAGGGAACTTAAGGATTCAAATATTTCCGCGGTTAAGGTAATGATTTTCATGTCGCCTGTTATGACGATTTTTATGAATGTAACCACCATTGCGGTTTTATGGTTTGGCGGAAAAATGGTGCTTGACGTTAATTTCCCCATGCCTATAGGTGACCTTTCTTCCTTTATTACATATGTTACTCAAATTTTGTCATCATTAATGATGGTAACCATGATGCTTATGCATTCATCCCGTGCTCTTGCATCCGCAAGAAGAATTAAAGAGGTTTTGGACGAAGAATCCGACATTACCGATATTGATGCAAAGAGAAAGGACCTTACAGTTACACGAGGCGAAATTGAATTTCGTAATATGTCATTCCGCTATTACAAGGACAGCCCCGATGCGGTTCTTAAAAATATCAATCTTAAAATTGAAGCGGGAGAAACAGTTGGTATCATCGGTTCAACAGGTTGCGGTAAAACCACTTTGGTTTCTATGATTCCGAGATTGTATGATCCCGATGAGGGAGAGGTTTTAGTTGACGGAGTACCTGTTTTAGATTACAGTCTTGTGAATTTGAGAAACGGTGTTGGTATGGTGCTTCAGAAAAACATTTTGTTCTCCGGAACGGTTCGTGACAATCTTTTATGGGGAGACGAAAATGCTACGGAAGAGGACATTCGCCGTGCGGCAGAAAGTGCGCAGGCAAAAGGATTTATCGAAAGCTCTCCCGAAGGCTATGAAAAAGAGCTTGAGCAGGGCGGCGTAAACGTATCCGGCGGTCAGAAGCAGAGACTTTGCATTGCGAGAGCACTTCTTAAGAAACCGAAAATTCTTATTCTTGACGACTCCACAAGTGCGGTGGATACTGCAACAGAGGCTAAGATAAGAACAGCCCTTAAGGAAGAAATTCCCGAATCCACAAAGATTATTATTGCACAGAGAATATCTTCCGTTATGGAAGCGGATAAAATCGTTGTTATGGACGATGGCGTAATTACAGGTATCGGAACTCATGAAGAGCTCCTTTTGTCCAACGAGGAATATAAAGAAATTTATACCTCCCAGATGGCAAGCAAGGAGGTGTAAGTTATGGCAAGAAGTATTGAAGAACTTAAAAAGCAATATAATACAAGTCATAATCCCATGGGGATGCCCGGTGGCCCAGGCAGAGGTCCCGGAAGAGGCCCCGGCGGTCCCGGTGGTCCTATGGCAAGAGGACTCGGCGGTAAACCCAAGGATACCAAAAAGACAATTAAAAGGCTTTGGAGTTATATGGCGAAATACAAAATAAGACTTGGTCTTGTGCTTATTTTAATGCTTACCCATACTCTTACAACCCTTTTCGGCTCCTTTATGCTCGCACCGATAATAGACAAGATTGCCGTTACGGCTGTACCTGATGCGGATGTTTCAGTTGACGGTCTTGAAAAAATCGCCGACGGAATTATCACTTCTCTTACAGAAAGCGGAATTTTCGGAAATCTCTTTGCAGGAGACAGGATTGGCTCGGTACTGATTTATATTCTGGCAGGTATTTTAATTCTTTTGTCCATTTATCTGGTGGGCGCTGTTGCGGGTTATTTCCAGAGCAGAATTATGCTTTCCATTACTCAGGGCTCTTTAGAGCGGATAAGAAATGACCTTTTCTCTAAGCTTCAGTCACTGCATCTTAAGTTTTTTGACAACGAAAGCACAGGCGATGTAATGAGCCGTTTTACCAACGACGTTGACAATATCGGGATGATGCTGGATAACTCGCTGGTGTCGCTTATTTCGGGTACTGTATCGCTTATCGGAACTCTGGTTTTCATGATAAGCACAAACTGGATACTTACGTTGGTTACATTAGCTTTTACTCCCATATTTATCTTTGGCGGTGCTGCCATTGCAGGAAAAGGACGTAAGTTTTATAAAGGTCAGCAGGCATCACTCGGTGCTGTAAACGGCTATATTGAAGAAAGCGTAACAGGGCAGAAGGTTGTTAAGGTGTACAACCACGAAAGCGTGTGCGAGGATGAATTTTTGCTTCTTAACAACGATCTTCGTGATACTCAGTTCAAGGCTCAGTTCTACGGCGGTATCATGGGTCCTGTTATGGGTAATACCGGTCAGATTTCATACGCCATCACTGTTGGTGTGGGCGGTATCATGATGATTACGGGCGGATTTACACCCGGTGCCCTTACAGTATTTGCGGACTATTCCAGAAAGTTTTCGATGCCCATAAATATGATTTCCATGCAGATGAGCAATGTATTTTCTGCTCTTGCAGGTGCAGAGCGAGTATTTAAGGTTATGGATACGGAGCCTGAAGCACCCGACAGAGAAAATGCAAAGGAAATGGGAGAAATTAAGGGCGAAGTTATATTAAAGAACGTAAACTTCGGATATAAGGAAGACAGGCTTATACTTAAAAATCTTTCCGTTGTGGCTCATCCCGGTGAAAAGGTTGCCTTTGTTGGTTCAACCGGTGCGGGAAAGACCACTATCACCAATCTTATCAACAGATTTTACGACATTAACGACGGAGAAATTACCATTGACGGCGTTGCTCTTAAGGATTATAAGAGAGAATCGCTTCGTAAGAATATTGCGATGGTTTTACAGGATACCCATCTTTTCTCCGGCACAATAATGGAAAATATCCGATACGGAAGGTTAGATGCTACGGATGAGGAAGTTATTGTGGCGGCAAAAACTGCCAGCGCTCACAGCTTTATAATGAGGCTTTCCAAGGGGTATGATACGGAAATTATGGGCGACGGTCAGAATCTTTCCCAGGGACAGAGGCAGCTGTTAAACATTGCCCGTGCGGCGATAAGTAAGGCACCTATATTGATTCTCGACGAAGCTACAAGCTCCGTTGACACCCGTACGGAAATGCACATTGAACACGGTATGGACCGTCTTATGAAGGAGCGCACCACCTTTGTTATTGCGCACAGACTTTCAACGGTAAGAAACTCTGACAAGATTATCGTTCTTGAAAAGGGCGAAATTATGGAACAGGGAACACACGACGAGCTTATCGCATTGAAGGGACGTTATTACGAGCTTTACACAGGTAAGGTGGAGTTGGATTAAAGGAAAAAAACCGCCAATAACGGCGGTTTTTTTACGACAATCAGCGAGCGTTGCCAACGTGCCAATTCTTTGCGGAGCATATGAATTGGTGAAAGTTGGCTTGAAAACCCGAACAGGGTTTTAGTGAGACTGATTAAAATAAATATAAAAACCCGAACAGGGTTTTTATGTGGAATAGGGGAGATTCTTCGCCTGCGGCTCAGAATGACATAAAATAAGCGGATAAGAAAGACATAAAAAAGTAGGCTCACCTCAAGATTGGGGCATCGAAGACGATGTTGCCCTCACCAGTAGTAAGTCCTACACATATAATATAGCAGAATTGTAAGAAAATGTCAATACGGAAAACCCGTTGGGCTTTTGCCCAACGGGTTTACTTATTCATATATTCATAAAGCTCTGTCATATAGTTATAGTGGTGGAACTGTTTTTTATGTACCATAGAAGAAAGTTCTGATGAGGAAACCCATTTTACCGCCTGAACCTCTTCCTCCTGCATGGAAATTTCAGAGATACCCACGTTTCTGTGAACTGCATAAACATAAACAAAATTGTTTTTGCCACGGTATTTTTTGATAAACTGAAGATCATTTTCCTCTATTTCTATACCAAGCTCTTCCGAAAGCTCACGCTTTGCGGCATCTATCTCGTTCTCTCCGCTTAATGCAGAGCCGCTGGTGGTTGCCCAGATACCGGGAAGGATATTAACGTTGTCGCTTCGCTTTTGGATAAGGGTTTTCTTTTTGTCATTGATAACCCAGATGTGGACAACCAGATGATACTGCCCTTCCTTTAAGGCTCCCGCCTCTCTTACAACTGTTTCGCCGGTAGGCTCTCCGGCAGAATTCAATATATCCCATTTTTCCATACGGAGAACCTCCCTTCGGAATTTAATTAAAGAGTACCTAAGTTTACCGCCTTTAAGTATTCGTTAATGAAGCCGTCAATTTCTCCGTTCATAACGGCGTCAATATTACCTACTTCAAAGTTTGTTCTGTGATCCTTAACCATGGTGTAGGGGCAGAATACATAAGAACGAATCTGGCTTCCCCAGGCGTTGTCCTTCTGAACACCCTTGATGTCGGAAATTTTTTCATAATGCTCACGCTCTGCAATTTCAACAAGCTTTGATTTAAGCATTTTCATTGCTGTTTCTCTGTTCTGAATCTGGCTACGTTCATTCTGGCAGGCAACAACGATACCTGTGGGAATGTGAGTGATTCTTATTGCAGATTCGGTTTTATTAACGTGCTGACCACCTGCACCGCTGGAACGGTAGGTATCAATACGAAGGTCATCGGCGTTGATTTCAACATTTAAGTCTTCGTCGATTTCGGGGATTACTTCGCAGGAAGCGAAGGATGTGTGACGACGGCTTGCAGAGTCAAAGGGTGAAATTCTAACCAGTCGATGTACGCCGTTTTCTGCCTTTGCATAGCCGTAGGCGTTTTCGCCTTCGATGGAAAGTGTAGCACTCTTGATACCTGCTTCTTCACCGTCAAGGCAGTCTAAAAGCTTTACGGTAAAGCCCTTACGGTCTGCCCAGTGCTCATACATACGAAGGAGCATTTCTGCCCAGTCATGAGCCTCTGTTCCTCCGGCACCTGCATGGATTGTCATAAGTGCATTGTTTCTGTCATAGGGTCCTGATAAAAGGGTTTCAAGGCGTAAGTCCTCCATTGCCTTTTCAAAGGATTCGATTCCTGAAACAAGCTCATCAAGAACGGAAAGGTCTTCCATTTCATCGCCAAGCTCACAAAGGGTTGTCAAATCTTCCCAGGAAGAATAAACTCCTTTGTATTTTTCAACCTTGCTCTTAAGGACATTGATTTCCTTTAAGATTTTCTGTGATTCTTTTGTATCATTGTAAAAATCAGGGTCCAGTGTGAGTTTTTCCTTTTCTGCAATGCTTTCTTCAAGTCCGTCAATATTCATGGACTGACGAAGCTGCTCCAAAGGCTCTTCCTTTCTGGCGAGATTTAATCTGTATTCATCAAATTCAAGCATTATATATTCTCCTTTCGGTATGGATAAATAAAATTCTTTGTTGATTTTCGAAGAGCACAATTTCGGATAAATAAAATCTTTATTGATTTTATTTATCCATACAACATTGTTTATACTTCTTGCCGCTGCCGCAGGGGCAGGGATCGTTTCTTCCGATTTTATTTTCTTCATTTACCACGGGCTTTTTTACTACGTCCTTGCTTTCTCCTGCTGAAACGACCTTTGCTACCTGTTTTCGCTCTGTTGCATCTTCTCTTTTTCTCACATGAAGAAGACCGGTTACGGTTTCTTCGCGGATGGATGCATTCATTTCGTCAAACATTTCGGAACTTACGGACTGATATTCAACAACGGGATCATGATGTGCATATGCTCTTAAGGAAATGCCTTCTCGAAGCTGTGCGAGGTCATCAATGTGCTGCATCCAATGACGGTCAACAACCTGAAGCATGATTACACGCTCAACCTCACGCATGGTATCTCCGAAAATTTCTTCCTGCTTTTCGTAGCATTCTGTAAAGAGCTTCATGATGTCTTCAAGAACCCAATCTCTTGTGAGACGGTCATATAAATCATGGTCATAGCTTATGGGAGATTCGAGAGGAAGGATTTTGCCGATGGCGGCATTAAGTCCGTCCCACTCCCAGTTATCCGCATAGTTATCGGAAGCGTAGACGCTTAAGATTTCACGGAAGGTCTTTTCTGCCATTGTAAAGATGCTCTGCCTTAAGTCCTTATTATCCAGAACCATGGCACGCTGAGCGTACATTACGGTTCTCTGCTGATTTATTACATCGTCGTAGCGAAGGACATTTCGTCTTACTGCAAAGTGGTTGCTTTCAACCCTCTTTTGTGCATTTTCAATTACACCTGTAAGGATTTTTGCCTCGATGGGCTCATCCTCGGGGATACCTGCCATGCTCATTATGGTTTCGATTCTGTCTGAACCGAAGCGGCGCATCAAATCGTCGTCAAGGGCAATTAAAAATCTTGATTCACCGGGATCGCCCTGTCTTCCGCTTCGACCACGGAGCTGGTTATCAATTCGGCGGGATTCATGACGCTCTGTACCAAGGATGAAAAGACCGCCTGCGGCAACAACTTCTTCATGCTCCTTGTCGGTTTCTGCCTTGAACTCTTTATAGAGTTTTTCGAAATATTCCCTTGCGGCAAGGATGTCAGGGTTATCTGTGGGGGTGTGGATATTTGCTTCAGCCACGATTGCCTCCTCATAGCCTTCTTTCCTCATTTTGTCAAGTGCCATGATTTCAGGGTTACCGCCAAGCAATATGTCCGTACCACGTCCTGCCATGTTGGTGGAAATGGTTACGGCTCCTTTTCTTCCTGCCTGAGCAACAATGTGTGCCTCCTTCTCATGATGCTTCGCATTAAGCACCTGATGGGGAATTCCCTTCTTTTTGAGAAGAGAAGAAAGTGCTTCGGATTTTTCGATTGAAATTGTACCAACTAAGATGGGCTGTCCCTTTTTGTAGCATTCTTCAACCTGAGCTGCGATTGCGGTGAATTTGCCGCGTTCGTTTTTATAAACTCTGTCTTCAAGATCGTATCTTATCATGGGACGATTGGTGGGGATTGCCACAACGTCAAGACCGTATATCTGTCTGAATTCTTCCTCCTCGGTAAGAGCAGTACCTGTCATACCTGAAAGCTTTTTGTAAAGACGGAAATAGTTCTGGAAAGTGATGGTTGCAAGAGTTCTTGACTCATTTGCTATTTTAACACCTTCTTTGGCTTCGATTGCCTGGTGAAGACCTTCGTTATAGCGTCTTCCGTACATGAGTCGGCCGGTAAATTCGTCAACGATTATGATTTCGCCTTCTTTTACCACATAGTCAACATCCCTCTTCATAACAGAGTTTGCACGGATAGCCTGATTTATGTGATGACTTAAAGTCATATTTTCGGGATCTGAAAGGTTTTCGATATTGAAGGCGGATTCTGCCTTCTTGATGCCCTTTGCTGTAAGGGTAACGGTTTTTGTTCTCTCCTCGACGATATAATCCGCATCGATGTTATCGTTGTGCTCCTTATCGTCAGTTTCTTTTATATAAAATGCCTTAAGTGTTTTTGCAAAGCGATCCGCATGGGTGTAGAGTATGGATGACTCTTCACCTTTTCCGCTTATGATAAGGGGAGTTCTTGCCTCGTCTATCAAAATGGAGTCCACCTCATCCACTATGGCAAAAGCATGAGGTCTCTGTACCATGCTTTCTTTATAGATAACCATGTTATCACGAAGATAGTCAAAACCGAATTCGTTATTTGTGCCGTAGGTAATGTCAGCGTTATATGCCTCTCTCTTTTCTTCGGCGGATCTTCCGCTTAAGGTTGTTCCGACGGAAAGACCAAGGAAATTGAAAAGCTTACCCATCTCCTCAGCCTGTGTGGAAGCAAGGTATTCATTTACGGTAACTACATGGACGCCGTTGCCGGTTAATGCATTAAGGTAAGCCGGGAGAGTTGCAGTAAGAGTTTTACCTTCACCTGTTTTCATTTCGGCAATTCTGCCTTCGTGAAGAACTATACCGCCCATAAGCTGAACGGGGAAAGGCTTTTTTGATAAAACTCTGAATGATGCTTCTCTTACAGTGGCAAACGCCTCGGGAAGAAGAGCATCAAGAGTTTCTCCTGCATTATATCGTTCTTTCAAAATACACGTCATGGCAGAAAGTTCGGAATCCGACTTTTTTTGCATAGTGGGTTCCAATGCCAAAATCTTGTCCACAACGGGAGAAAGCTTTTTTATCTCACGTTCGCTGTGTGTGCCGAATATCTTGGAAAATAAACTCATTTTTAAGTATTCCTTTCTGGTGAATTCGTTACAATACACTAGTATATCACATTTTTACATCATTTACAATATAAAAGAAGAAAAATTTTACAATATATTAATAATATTGTTATTGTACTTTCAACAAAAATGGTGTATAATTAATGTGGATTGGTATAGTTATACCGATTTTTTAAGACAACAAAGATAAGGAATGAGAAAAAATGAAATACATAGTAGTTTTGACAGACGGTGCGGCTGATTATAAAATTCCCGAGCTTGGCGGAAAAACAGTTTATGAAACGGCAGATATTCCCAATATGGATGAATTTGCAAAAAAAGGAAAGCTTTTTATGGTTAAGACTGTGCCGGAAGGATACAAACCCGGAAGTGACGTGGCAAATCTTTCTGTTATGGGATTTTCTCCGAAGGAATGTTATACGGGACGGTCTCCGTTGGAGGCAGCAAGTGTAGGTGTTCCTCTTACAGATTCTGATATGTGTTTCAGAGCAAATCTTGTAACCTTATCTGATGAAGAAGACTATAAGGATAAAACCATGCTTGATTACAGTGCGGGAGAAATTTCTTCCGAGGAAGCGGCGTTACTTATAGGTGCCGTTGATGATGCCTTAAAGACAGAGAATATAAGATTTTTCGCAGGTACCAGCTATCGTCATATTATGAGATGGACAACAGATGAAAGAAAGTTTAATCTTACACCTCCTCACGATATTTCTGACAGAGTGGTAGGGGATTATCTTCCTGATAACGATGTTATTTTAGACATTATGAAAAAGAGTGAAAAGGTTCTTAAAGACCATCCTGTCAATAAAAAGAGAATTGCAGAAGGTAAGAATCCCGCAACATCTCTCTGGATATGGGGAGAGGGAACAAGACCTGCTCTTACTGAGTTTTGTAAAACCTACGGAAAGAAGGGCGCGGTTATTTCTGCGGTGGATTTGATTAAGGGAATTGCAGCCTGTGCGGATATGACAGTTTATCCCGTGCCCGGAATAACAGGGACTGTCCATACAAATTATGATGGTAAGGCGGAGGCAGCCATTCGTTCTCTTAAAGAAGGTAACGACCTTGTTTACATACATCTTGAAGGACCGGATGAGTGCGGACATCAGGGAGATCTTGAAGGAAAGATTCGTGCGGTAAGCTTGATAGATGAAAAAATTATTGCACCTGTAAGACATGCTTTGGAAGAAGCGGGAGAAGATTTCAAGTTTTTGGTTATGCCTGACCATCCCACGCCTGTTTCCATTAAAACACATATATCAGATCCCGTTCCTGCGGTTATTTACCAATCGGGAAAGGATTATAATTCGGGAGCTTGTGCCTTTTCGGAAGACGAAGCCTTGAAATGGGGAGAAAGAGTAGAGGACGGCTTTGAAATTATGAGCAAATTGCTCTCACTGTGATAAGGGGAATTGATATGGAAGAATTTTTTGAAAGACTGAATAATTTTCATAAGAAATATTCCAGATATTTTCTGATGCTTTTGCTGATTGCGGCAGTAGTGGTGGTTTTTCAGATTTTACCTGTGTTTATTATGCTTTTTCTCCCGTTTATAATCGGTTGGGCAGTGTCTTTGCTGGCTTCGCCTTTGACGAAGTTTCTTAACAGAAAACTGCATCTTCCCCATAAAGTGGGCGGAGTGGTCACTGTTCTTTTGCTTTTGGGTTTACTTGTTTTGGTATCAAGCTTAATTATAAGCTGGGTTACTGAGATTACGGGATATGTAAGCAACAACTGGGAAGAGATAACTAAGGTTGCGACAGAATATGTTCAGGCTGCCTACGATGGCGTTTTGAAAATTATGGAAAAATTGCCGTTTGAGCTTAATGATTTTATCGAAAATGAAAACTTTGAAGCCTTGTTTTCTTTTATAGATAAATCGGGAAACATTGATTTGGGATTCCTTGAAGACTTAAGCTCCGTAATGCGTCCTTTGGCGGGAAATGTGGCAACAGGTACAATCGGTATTGTTAAAAGCTTGCCTGAAGTTATTATTTTCATAACCATATTGATTCTTGCAACTTATTTCATGACAAGCAATAAATCAAAGTTTTCGGAATGGTACAAAAATACTGTGCCCGAAAGAGTGAAAAAGAATATGCATGCGTTGAGAAAAGAATGCTTCGGAGCTCTTTGGGGAACTGTGAAGGCTCAGCTTTTCCTGACTCTGATAACAATGATAGAGCTGTTTGTAGGATTTATTATTTTGGGAATTGACAACGCTGCGGTTTTAGCTCTGATTATTTCCATTGTGGATATGCTTCCTATTCTGGGAGTAGGTACGGTAATCATCCCCTGGGCCATAATCAACTTCCTTGCGGGAGGATCGGGCTATATTACTGTAGGGCTTATTTCCCTCTATCTCATATGCTTTGCCGTAAGAAATCTGATTCAGCCCAAAATTGTGGGAGAATCCATGGGTATAGGCTCCCTTGCCACACTTATTGCTATATGGGTTGGTTATAAATTATTCGGATTTTTGGGAATGTTATTGATGCCTGCTCTGGCTACGATTTTGTACAAGATTTACGATATTGGTCTGTTTGACTGGTTCTTCCTTTCACACAAAAAGGTAACGGAAGAGAGAGAACGCCTTGCTTTGGAAAATGAAGAAAAGGAAGACATTAAGGAGGCAACAAAAGAATGAAATACTGCTCTGCTTGCGGACAGTGTATGTCGGATAACTGCGATTTTTGCCCTATATGCGGACATGGAGCTGAGGATGCTTCAAGCTATCAGAAAGATCCTTATGAGGCTGAAAAATATGTTCGTTCCGGGGTGAAGTATTCCTATGTTAAGCCGAAGATTACGATTTTTCTTGTGGCAATAAACATTCTGGTTTATCTTGTTATAAAAGGTTTTGCCCTTATGGGTGGTGACCTTGTCGGTGTAATGTCGATGCACAGAGGAGCTGTTTATTCAGGGCAATTTTACAGGATTATAACTTCAATGTTTACCCACAGGGAGCTTTTTCATCTTTTATCCAACTGCTATGCACTCTATATTTACGGAATGATGCTTGAACCTGCTTTAGGTAAGGTGCGGTTTATTTCGGTTTACTTTGTAAGCGGTCTTTTGGGAAATCTTCTGACATTTGGTTTTATGGCAAATCCTTCTATCGGTGCTTCCGGGGCTATATTCGGTCTTTTGGGTGCGGTTATTGCGATTTACTATATCAACCCTACGGCTATGAACAGAATGATGATGAGAAGCGTTATTTCCTGTGTTATCATAACTACCCTTTACAGCTTCACGGGAGGTATTAATAATCTGGCTCATTTTGGCGGTCTTTTCGGCGGATATATGATGACCTGTGTGGTTGTTTCGGTAAGGCACAGAAAGAAATTTTTAACATCTAGGACTTTGATGGGTTTGATTTTGGCGCTTTGCCTTGGGGGAAGTGTTTTTGCGGGAATCCCCAAGGTTAAGACTGCTGAAGAGAGGCAATACGGGAACTGGACGGTTATGTGTTTTGTTACTTCATTTGACGGATATGAAATTGCAGATGCGTTTGCGGAAAAGATTTTGTCTGATGACGATGGTATATATTCTGCGGATGCGGCGGCGGTTAAGATTGTGCTGTCTGAAAGAAAAAACGATGCAAAAGGTTTGAATGAAAATGTCGGAAAGTTTATGACTATCATAGAAAAAGGCTATTTGATGCTGGACGAAAAAATATATAATGATTTGGCAGCTGTTAAATTAAAATGATTTCTGTGCCGAAAGAAAGCTTTCGGCACAGAAAAATTAAAATAATAAAAAAATTTAAAAAAGTATTGACAAATGTATTTTCTTTTGCTATAATAGCTAAGTCATTTGAATTTAATATCGATAAGCGGGTGTAGTTCAATGGTAGAATCTCAGCCTTCCAAGCTGATCGCGTGGGTTCGATTCCCATCACCCGCTCCATTATTATGTGCCTGTAGCTCAGCTGGATAGAGCAACTGCCTTCTAAGCAGTAGGTCCTGGGTTCGAGTCCCCGCAGGCACGCCATTTTTTTATATGGTGGGTATGGCGCAGTTGGCTAGCGCGCCAGATTGTGGCTCTGGAGGCCGTGGGTTCGAATCCCACTATCCACCCCATTTTTCTTTTTTGGTTTTGCCTTGATGTCATTGGGCTGTCGCCAAGTGGTAAGGCACCAGACTTTGACTCTGGCATTCGCTGGTTCGAGTCCAGCCAGCCCAGCCAAATATATGATCCATTAGCTCAGTTGGCAGAGCACTTGACTTTTAATCAAGGTGTCCGGAGTTCGAATCTCCGATGGGTCACCAAACAAAAAGACCTTCCGTAAGGATGTTCTTTTTGTTTGCTCCATCGAGAGATTCGAACTTGTCATATCGTCGGAGCAAATAAATATGGGCTCCATTTTGCAAAGCAAAAATACGCCCATAATATTGCTC
>JAZRHF010000058.1:0-57341 GCA_045644565.1 Clostridia bacterium
ATTTCTTTGAAACTAAAAGGAATGAGTCCGGTACAATACCGAACTCATTCGCAAGTTAATATTTAATTTTGTCTAAACTTTGGGGTTCACTTCAATCGTATGTCTGCGTTTTTTATGTTCCTATAATATTTCTACAGAGGTGTCGGTTGTTTCAGTGTTCAGGGACTGAGAAGAATCCGCAGGAACACTTGTTACCTCGGGGGGAGAAACGTCATCCGGTGTTTCCGATATATCGGAGCCTTCTAAAACAATTTCTTCCTCTGCAATATGCAATTTTTCAGTGCATTCATCCATTGTATTGGCTGTCTTTGACTCAAGATATACGCTGTAGCATGTTTCCAGATCTTTGCAAAGGTCTGATGCGAGAAGTCCTGATACCGTACATATGTCGTAGGATTCAAGTCCTTTGAAGGATAAAACAGATGAGAATTTGGTAGGCTTGTTTCTGTAACTAACCTGAGACATTACTTTCCTCCAAAGGTTTGCCGCAGGATTTCCGTATGCATTTATGGAAGTGGGGGAGTCGTATCCAACCCATGTTACACCTACTAAAGAGGGGGTTAAACCAACAAACCACTTATCAAGGTTACTGTCGGTAGTTCCTGTTTTACCTGCAATTTCCACTCCGGAAAATGCAGCAGAAGCACCTGTACCGCCGGTTGTTACAACACTTGTCATTAAATCTGTCATAATTGTTGCTGTGGTGCTTTTCATGGCACGATGAGAATTTATTTTCTTTGTATAAAGAAGGTTGTCGTCGTGGTCATAAATTTCGGTGTAAGAGTGGGGCTCTATGTATATGCCGTCATTAATAAAGGTGGCATATGCCGCGGAAATTTCCATAGGTGAAACTCCGTCTGTCAGACCGCCGAGGGAAAGAGATAATGACTTATCGGAAACGATGCCCGATGAAGTGCTTCTTCTTTCTACAAGAGTTGTTATGCCAAGATTCTGGGAGAGGAACTTAAAGGAGCGATCTATTCCCATATCGTTAAGGATTTTGGCGGCAGGAATGTTTAATGATCTTGCGATGGCTGTTCTTAAAGAAACATCTCCTGAAAATTTTCCGCCTGAGTTTTTGGGAGTCCAGGTTGTACCGTCTGAAAGAGTGAAAGTGGTAGGCTCATCCTTTAATATTGTGGCGGAATTTATAAATCCTGAATCTATGGCAGGGGCATATATAGCCAGAGGTTTTATGGCAGAACCGGGCTGTCTTAAAGCGTAGGCTCTGTTATAAGTTCTTGAACCTGATTTATCACCCATTCCGCCTACAATGGCCTTTATCTCGCCACTTGATGCCTCGGTTATTATCATGGCGGACTGAAGAAGCTGATCACGGTTATATATATAATTGGATTGGTCTGTATAAACCTTTTCCAGATTTGCCTGAATGTCACGGTCTATTGTGCATTTAATTTGCAATCCGCCGGTGTAGAGCAAATTCTGCGCCATGGCGGGAGTATAGCCGTATTGTGTTTCAAGGTCATTCAAAACCTCTTCTATAACCGTATCTACGAAATAGGAGTAGTGTGTATTGTTATATTCTTCTGCTCTGTCAAAGACAAGCTCCTCTTCCATAGCCTCTTCGTACTCTTCGGATGTTATCATTTCCAGTTCCAGCATCTTGCCTAAAACAAGCTCCTGCTTCTGCTTATTAGCCTCAGGATTAAGATATGGATCATATCTTGACGGGAACTGTGTTATTCCTGCAATTGAAGCACATTCAGCAAGAGAAAGGTCAGAAATGTCCTTGTTGAAATATACCTTGGAGGCAGCGGCAACACCATTGCAGTTCTGGCTCAGATAAATGGTGTTTAAGTAAAGCTCCAGAATCTGATTTTTTGAAAGATCCTGTTCTAAACGTATTGCCCTGTATATCTCTTTTGCCTTACGAAGAATGGAGCGTTCATCCTCTTTGGTGAGGTTTTTTACAAGCTGTTGCGTGATTGTACTTCCGCCGTAAACCGAACGGTTTCTGTCAAACACTCTAAGGGCGGTGTTAAGCACAGCTCCTCCGAGACGCTTTAAGTCAAAGCCGGGATGAGAGTAAAAACGTTCATCTTCAATAGCAACAAAGGCGTTTTGCATATCCAACGGGATATTGTCAAATTCCACCCAGGTTCTGTTTTCGGCACTGCTTAGTCGTTGAATTGCAACTTTTTCCCCTATGTCGTTTTCGTAGTAAATTACGGATGCCATATTGAAATTAAGCATTTCTGTATCTAAAGGCTCCGTGAAAAGACATACGGCTGTACAAAATAAGGTTGTAAAAGCAAAAGCCAGGATAACCATAAAAAGAAATAAACGACCTAATTTTTTTAATACCCGCTTCTTTTTATTTTTTCTGCGCTTCTTTTGGCTGATGGGCATATTGTAATCATCCCTTTCCTGAAAATAAAAAAAGAAATAACTGTACAGAATACATTATAACATGAAGTTTTTAAAAAAGTATTACAAAAGCATCTTTTTTTTAATAAGGGGAATAATAAGTGTGAGAAAGAAGGAAAAACATGAGAAAAAAGATGAAATATGTGGCAATTTCGGTTATACTGATATTTTCGTTTGCTTCGGTTTTAAGTATCGGAGAAGATAGGGGAGAAAAAATGCAGGAAGCATTATCTCCCGACATGGATGTTAAGTATGAAATTTACTTAAATGATAACGGCGAAGTGATTGTTTCGGAAAAATCCGATACAGAGAAGGTTATAAAGAGAGGCAGGGCATCCCTCCTGCGAAAAGGTGATATTGAAAAGCTTGAAGAGGGAATTGCAACCTATAACCTTGAAGAAGCACTTATGATGTTTGAAGATTTTATAAGTTAAAAAACCTCCGATGAAATCATCGGAGGTTTTCTGTTAGTTAAGAATTGTAACTTCTGTTTCGGGATCGAAAAGGTGAAGCTTGTTTGTATCGAATACAACGTCAATCTTTTCGCCTGCTTTAGCCTTTGTTCTGGGGTTAACTCTTGCAACAACGTGTGTTCCGTCAACGTCAAGGTGAAGAAGAGTGTCAGCACCGAGAGATTCTGTTAAGTCAACATCAACAGTAATCATGCTGTCAGCCATTGCAGCGATGTAGTTATCTTCATCGTGTACGTTTTCAGGACGGATACCGATGATAACATCCTTGCCGATGTATTCGGGGCAAGTATCAAGAAGCTGCTTAGCCTTACCTTCGTTAAGGTAAATCTTGTGGCTTTCGCCAAATGTAAGAGCAATCTTTTCATCTTCCTTAAGAAGCTTTGCGTTGATGAAGTTCATTTCGGGGCTTCCGATGAATCCTGCAACGAAAAGGTTTACGGGATGATCGTAAAGTTCCTGAGGAGAGTCAACCTGCTGGATGAAACCATCCTTCATAACAACGATTCTTGTACCCATTGTAAGAGCTTCTGTCTGGTCATGAGTAACGTAGATGAATGTTGTCTGGAGTCTCTGATGAAGCTTGGAAATTTCCGCTCTCATCTGTACACGGAGCTTAGCGTCAAGGTTTGATAAGGGTTCGTCCATCAAGAATACCTTGGGCTCACGAACGATAGCACGACCGAGAGCAACACGCTGTCTCTGACCACCGGACAAAGCCTTGGGCTTTCTTTCAAGAAGGTGTTCGATGCCAAGAATCTTGGCAGCTTCAGAAACACGTCTCTTGATTTCGTCCTTGGGAGTCTTACGAAGCTTAAGACCGAATGCCATGTTGTCGAATACTGTCATATGAGGATAAAGAGCATAGTTCTGGAATACCATTGCTATGTCTCTGTCCTTGGGAGCAACGTCGTTCATAAGCTTTCCGTCGATGTAAAGCTGACCGGAAGATATATCTTCGAGACCTGCAATCATACGGAGAGTTGTGGACTTACCGCAACCGGAAGGACCAACAAGTATGATAAACTCCTTGTCTTCGATTTCAAGACAAATGTCGTTAGCAGCGATAACGCCACCGGAATATTTTTTGTAAATGTTCTTTAAACTTAAACCTGCCATATCTATTTATTTCCTCCTAAATTTGTTTGAACATTAGTTTTTCCTAAAGATACGATAACATAATAACATAAAATAGTCAAAAAAGAAAGTGTGTTTATTAACAAAAAAACAAAAGTATCTTTGGAACTATTGCATAAATATAGCTAAAAAACACCTTCTTCTGCTTTTAGCGGACGATATTCGCCCTCTTTTAAGGATTCGTCAAGGGTGAGATTGCCAAATTTTATCCTTTTTAAATATGTTACCCTGTTACCCCTTGATTCAAACATAAGCTTTACCTGATGAAACTTTCCCTCGCAAATTGAAAGGTGGGCACAGTTACTTTTAAGTATTGTAAGCTCGGCGGGAAGAGTCTTGGTTCCTCCTGCGATGTAAACTCCTTCTGAAAAAGCTTTTTTATCATCTTCGGTAATTTCTTTTTCGGTCTCTACATAATAAACTTTCTCTACATGAGACTTTGGTGAAAGTGCCTTATGTGCCATATCTCCGTCGTTTGATATGAGAAGAAGCCCTACGGTGTCAATATCAAGTCTTCCTACGGGAAAAAGGTCGTAGTGGGCATATTTTTTGTCTATAAGAGAAAGCACGGTTTTCTGATTCTTGTCCTCCGTTGCGGAAATTACGCCTTTGGGCTTATTCATCATAAGGTAAATAAACGGGGTATAGGTTACAGCCCTGCCTGAAAAGGTAACAGAATCTTTTTCTGAAACCTGAAATCCCGGGTCCTTAACAACAGCGGAATTTACGGTTACAGAGCCTTTTTTTATTGCAGCTTTAAGCTCGCTGCGGCTTCCTAATGCCGAATCAGCTAAAAATTTATCAAGTCGCATAATCTACTCCCTGTTTAACGGAATAAGCGGAAGCATATTTCCTCCGAGAGAGGGATTTAAAATATCTCCGCCGCAAATTTTTCCGTCGCAAATTAAAATATTGGCTGTAGTATAATCCTTTTCATGAAGTCTGAAGCTGTAACGCAAAACCGTCATACCTCTGTAGGGTGTCAGGTCAAATCCGGCTTCCTTCTGAAGATTATTGTAGTTTTCATAAACCTTTCCGAAGCCTTCGGGAATTGCGATTTCTGCAATTTCATAGGGCTCTTCTTCATATTGACATCCAAGGGTTTTTAATAATTCGAGGCAAAGTAAGGTATTTTCATCCTTTTGCAAAAAAGATGTAAATACGGCGGAAACAACCACAACAATTAAAAGTAATGTCAATAAGACTTGTCTTTTTTCTATAACAAAAAACATGAAAACTCTCCTTTATATAAAGATGTTTTCTATATGTTTATGTTAAAGGAAAGGATTTATACTTAATTGTTTTTCAATTCAAGTAAGGCCTTCGCCAACTGATCGGGACAGGAGGTGTTCTTGAAGCCGCACTTAATGCCTGAAAGCCTTTCGATGAGCTTGTCTGCATTTTCTCCTTCGGCAAGAGCTGCTATACCCTGAAGATTTCCGTGGCATCCGCCTTCAAAGGACACGTTTGAAACGATGCCCTCTTCGGATAAATCAAAGCTCACGGTTCTTGAACAGGTTCCCTGATTTTTTCTCTGATATCTCATAATATCTTCCTTTCTATAATAACTCTCTCGGTATGTGGTTGGGTTCATCCTTAAGCATGCCTGCTTCCTTAAGATGGGAAAAGCCGGTTTGCCTTAAGGCTTCGTAAATCATAATAGCTACGGAATTTGAAAGATTTAAGCTTCTGGCATCATCTATCATGGGGATTCTCACGGAAGTGTCGGGATTATCCCAGATAAGAGTTTCGGGGAGCCCTTTGGTTTCCTTGCCGAATACAAGAAAATCCCCGTCCTCGTATTTTATGTCGGAATAAACTTTTTCTGCCTTGGTGGTAGCGAAGAAAAGTCTTTTTTCTTTGGCAAATTCCAAAAATGCATCTAAACTGTCGTGGTATGTGATATTTAAAAGATGCCAATAGTCAAGACCTGCTCTTTTTAACTTTCTGTCGTCAATCTCAAATCCCAGAGGACGAACAAGGTGCAATGCTGCACCTGTTGCGGCGCAGGTTCTGGCAATGTTACCCGTATTCTGAGGGATTTCGGGTTCTATCAAAACTATATTGAACATTTCAGCTGTCCTTTCTTAAGATACAATGGTAAATTTCCCTTTCGGAAAGTTGATACTTGATATTATATACTATTTTGACGGAATATGCAAGAGAAGAAATCTTGACTATTTTAAATAAGTGGTATATAATAACAGAGAATGAACAGCTAAAGGAAGATTTTATGAAAGAAGTTAACGTTAACGGCCTTAATATATGCTATAACGATGAGGGTGAGGGTAAGTGTGTTCTTTTGCTTCACGGATGGGGAGCGAATAAAGAAAGCCTTAGCCCTATATTCAATACTCTCAAGGGCTCTTTCCGGGTGATCTGTCCCGATCTTCCGGGCTTTGGGGCATCGGATGAACCGCTTAGCCCATGGAGCGGGGAGGATTATGCTTCTTTTCTCATAGATTTTATGAACAAGCTTGATATATATCCCTTTGCCGCATTGGGACACTCCAACGGAGGAAGGATTCTTATAAAGGTATCGGACAGATTTGCCCCCGAAAAACTTATCCTGGTGGACAGTGCAGGAATAAAAAAGAAGCACGGCCCCATATATTATACCAGGGTTTATTCTTATAAGCTGGGTAAAAAGGTCTTAAAGCTTCCTTTGATAAATAAGACAGGGCTTTATGATAAGCTTGTAAAAAATGCAGGAAGTGCCGATTATAAAAATTCAAGTCAGGTTATGAGGGCTACTATGTCAAAGCTTCTTTCCGAGGATTTGACGAAAATGCTTTCGGGAATTAAATCGGAAACGCTTCTCATCTGGGGAACTAAAGATACTGCAACCCCTATTTCTGACGGAAGAAAAATGGAGAAACTTATTAAGGGCTCGGGCCTGGTGGAAATTGACGGCGGACATTTTTCTTATCTTGATAATCCGGCGAAGGCTCTTTCTGCCATAAACTACTTTCTGACACACTAATCTATAAATGAAAGGAATGACTCCTTTGACCGAACTGTGTTTTGCGTTCACGGGAATTGCGTTTTTGCTTTTTCATATGTTCAGCGGAATTTATTATGTGCATATGCTTCAGCTTAATTCATACAGAATTGAAAGATACATAAGATGGCTCTCTGTAAATAAGACGAAGATTTTTTCACTTCGCGTTATTATTACTGCCATATCGGCGGCACTTTTGCCCTTAGGGAAAGTGTGGACGGTTGCAGCCTTCGGGATAATTATGCTTTTGTTAACTCCGTTTAAGAGAAAAAAAGCAAAAAAACCTCTTGTTTATACACAGAGAGTAAAAAGACTCATTGGCTTTTATGCGGTAACAGGTCTTTTGGTTGTCTTTGGAGCATTTTTGGTAAGAGAAAGCCTTTTTGCACTGCTGATATTCTTCCTCGGAGCATTTTTGGTTCCGATAACCGTGGGAATAGCTCTTCTTTTGGCGGAGCCTTTGGAAAAGGCGGTTTCCCGATATTATTATAACGATGCGAAAAAGATTCTTAAGGCTCATAAAGATCTTATAATAATCGGTGTAACGGGTTCCTATGGCAAAACCAGTATGAAATATATTATAACAAGCCTTCTTTCGGAAAAATATAATGTGCTTATGACTCCCGGAAGCTTTAATACCACAATGGGTGTGGTACGAACAATCCGTGAAAATCTGAAATCCACCCATCAGGTTTTTGTTGTGGAGATGGGAGCTAAAAATAAGGGCGACATAAAGGAGATATGCGATCTTGTGAAGCCCCGCTATGGTGTTATTTCATCAATCGGTCCTCAGCATCTTGAAACCTTTAAGTCTGTTGAAAATATTATAAATACCAAATTTGAGCTTGCTGAAGCCGTAAAGGAAAACGGCGGAGTTATGTTCCTTAATTTCAGTAATGAGTACATAAAGGGTTATGGCTTTGCGGGCGAGCATGTTTCCTTCGGTTTGTCGGAGGGCTGTGAGTTTAAGGCAGAAAATATGAAGTACACATCCTCCGGTGCAAGTTTCACAATCGGAGAAAATGAATACAAGACCTCTCTTTTGGGAGACTTCAGTGCGGTGAATATTGCAGGCGGTGTTGCCGTTGCAAAGTTTTTAGGCGTAAACGATGATGATATAAGAATATCCGTAAGAAAGCTTAAAGCTCCCGAGCATAGATTGGAGCTCAAGAAGAACGGAAGATATACCGTTATTGACGATGCGTACAATTCAAACCCCGGAGGTTCAAAGGCGGCACTTTCAACTTTGGCTCTTTTTGAAGAAAGAAAAATTTTGGTAACGCCGGGTATGGTTGAACTTGGCGACAGGGAATATGAACTTAACAAGGAAATGGGACGCACGGCGGCACATTCGGCTGACTACATTGTCCTTGTAGGAGAAAAGCAGGCGGAGCCTTTACTTGAAGGTATCAGGGAAGAGGGCTTTCCGGAAGAAAGAATTTATGTGGCAAAGGATATAAATGATGCACTTATCTATGTGCATAAAATCACAGATGTGCCTTCTGTGGTGCTTCTTGAAAACGATTTGCCTGACAATTTTCTCTGAGAAATTCCTTCCTTATATTATAGGAAAGAAAGGTTGATATAAATGAAAATAAATCTTGCCGTAATCTTCGGCGGAAAAAGTGTTGAGCATGAAGTGTCGGTTATATCCGCAGTTCAGGCAATGTATTCCTTGAACAAGGAAAGGTATGAAATTTTCCCCGTATACATTACAAAGAAAAATGAATTCTATACAGGCAGTGCTCTTTTTGAAATGGAAAACTATAAGGATATTCCTTCCCTTCTTAAAATGTGTAAAAGAGTAATCTTTACAAATGACAACGATGATGCTTTGCTGGAATATTATCCTGCCAAAAAGTTCGGAAGTAATGTGGTATCCAAAATAGATGTGGCACTTCCCATAGTTCACGGTACGAATGTTGAAGACGGAATTCTTCAGGGCTATCTTGAAACTCTGGGAATCCCTTATGCAGGATGTGACGTAATATCCAGTGCTGTCGGCATGGATAAGTATGTCATGAAGGTAATGCTTAAGGAGGCAGGAGTGAATGTGCTTCCGGGATTCTGCTTCCACGCAAAGGATTTTTACAGAGATCCTTCCGAAATTCTTGAAAAGATAGAACTTGAAATAGGCTATCCTGTCATTGTAAAGCCGGTTAACCTGGGTTCAAGTGTTGGTATAAAGGTGGCAGGTGACAGACAGAGTCTTGAGGCGGCACTTGAAAATGCGGCACTTTATGCAGGCAGAATCCTTACCGAGAGGGCTATAACGGATTTACGGGAAATCAACTGCTCTGTTTTAGGTGATTATATCACAGCAAGAGCATCTGTTTGTGAAGAGCCTTTAAGCGGAGGAGAAATCTTAAGCTATGACGATAAGTACAAAGGCGGCTCAAAGGGTTCCAAGGGCATGAGCTCTGCAATGAGAAAAATTCCCGCAGACCTTACCGAAGAAGAAAGAAAGACCATTGAAAATATGGCGGTTAAAACTTTCAGGGTTTTAGGTTGTGCCGGAGTTGCCAGGGTTGACTGCATGATAGATAAGACCACAGGAGAAATTTTCGTAAACGAAATAAACACAATTCCCGGTTCCCTTTCCTTTTATTTGTGGGAGCCTTCCGGCGTGAGCTACACCGATATGCTGGATGAACTTATAGACATCGCATTAAAGAGAGATCGTGAAAAGAAGTCACTTAACTTCTCTTATGATACAAATTTACTGTCTTTTAACTCACTTTCGGGATTAAAAGGGGCAAAAGGCACAAAAAATTAAAAAATGCTTGACATTGGAAGAAGCTTGTGATATACTCATGATGCTTCTTCTTCGGACGGAGCTTTTTTAGAGTGCAAAAAACGGGTATCAAAGCCGTTATTACAGGAGGTTTTAATAATGAGAGTAAAGATTACATTGGCATGCAGCGAATGCAAGCAGAGAAATTACGACACAGTAAAGAACAAGAAGAACACCCCCGACAGAATTGAACTCAACAAATACTGTCCTTTCTGCCGTAAGCACACTTTGCACAAAGAAGCTAAATAAGTTTATTTAACTAAAAGGAAGGAAGTGTACCTAAAATGGCAGAAGAAAAAAAGGGCAACATTTTCAAGAGAATCGTTAGATTTTTCAAAGATGTAAAAGCAGAACTCAAGAAGGTAACTTGGCCTACAAAGAAGCAGGCTGTTAAGAATACCGTTGTTGTTTTGATATTTCTTATCGTTATCGGGCTTTTCGTATTCTTGATTGATAAGCTCTTCCAGGGCGCGGCAGGATTCATTTGGTAATCTGCCCGACTACGAGAATCGAAAGGAGGCTTTGCGCGTCGTTACATACGGCAGCGCGGATTTGTCATGGCTGATAGTTCTCAGGCAAAATGGTATGTAGCCCACACATATTCGGGCTATGAAAACAAGGTTAAGGACAATATCGAAAAGTCAATCGAAAATCTCGGAATGCAGGACCTTATTTTTGAAGTAAAGGTTCCCGTGGAGGAGATCGTAGAAGAAAAAGAAAACGGCGAAAAGAAAATTGTCCAGCACAAGATTTTCCCTTCTTATGTATTCATTAAAATGATTATAACCAACGACAGCTGGTATGTTGTAAGAAACATAAGAGGTGTAACGGGCTTTGTAGGACCGGGTTCCGATCCTGTGCCCCTTACAGATGAAGAAATCATCCGCATGAACATCGAAAAGAAAGAAGTTAAGGTTGATTTCGCAGAAGGCGACAGCGTAATTATTACAGACGGTCCCTTCAGAGATTATGTTTGTACAGTTGAAAAAATCGACATGGACAAGCAGATCGTTACAGTACTTGTTCCCATGTTTAACGGAGATACTCCCGTTGAGCTTGAATTCGGACAGGTAGACACATTATAAGGTAATAAGTCCTTCGTGGCTTGTTATAGTGGGAGGATGTTAAAGCATCCGCTCTTTACCACATTTTTTTTAAGGAGGTGCAATTAAATGGCTCAGAAGATAGTGGGTTACATCAAACTCCAGATTCCTGCAGGAAAGGCGACTCCGGCTCCCCCCGTTGGTCCCGCACTCGGTCCCTACGGTGTAAGCGCTCCTCAGTTTGCAAAGGAATTCAATGAGAAAACATCCAAGGATGCAGGTCTCATCATTCCCGTTGTAATTACTGTGTACGCTGACAGAAGCTACTCGTTCATTACAAAGACTCCCCCTGCTGCAGTACTTCTTAAGAAGGCTTGCGGTTTGGAATCAGGAAGCGGCGTACCGAACAAGACAAAGGTTGCTACTGTTAAGAAAGACGACGTTAGAAAGATAGCAGAGCAGAAGATGCCTGACCTTAACGCGGCATCTGTAGAAGCTGCAATGAGCATGATTGCCGGAACGGCAAGAAGCATGGGCATTGTAGTAGAGGACTAATCATTTAATTTAATATTGTGGGAGAAAGCAAAGACTTTCGTCTGACCACAAGGAGGTTTTGAAATTGGGTAAAAAGTATTTAGATAGCGTAAAGACTATCAACTCCGCCGAATTATATGATCCCGCTGCTGCAGTTGCACTTGCAAAGAGCACAGCAAAGGCAAAATTCGACGAGACAATAGAATGTCACATCAGACTTGGTGTTGACTCAAGACATGCAGATCAGCAGGTTAGAGGTGCAATCGTTCTTCCTCACGGAACCGGTAAAAAGGTTCGCGTACTTGTTTTCGCTAAGGGCGACAAGGTTCAGGAAGCATTGGATGCAGGCGCTGATTATGCAGGCGGTGAAGAACTCGTAGCAAAGATCCAGGGCGAAAACTGGTTGGAGTTCGACATCGTTGTAGCTACTCCCGACATGATGGGTGTAGTAGGACGTATCGGTAGAGTATTAGGTCCTAAGGGACTTATGCCCAACCCCAAGTCCGGTACTGTTACCATGGACGTAGCAAAGGCTGTTGCAGAAGTTAAGGCCGGTAAGATTGAATACCGTCTTGACAAGACCAACATCATTCACTGCCCCATCGGTAAGGCTTCTTTCACAGAAGAACAGCTTAAGGATAACTTCGACGCTCTCTTAGGCGCAGTTATCAAGGCTAAGCCCGCTGCAGCAAAAGGTCAGTACATTAAGAGTGTTGCAGTTGCAAGCACAATGGGCCCCGGTGTAAAGATTAACCCCTCTAAAGTTGGTTAATTTTTATACTTGACAAAATAAGGATTATATGTTATTATAATCAATGCAGTTATCCATAGACAGCAGGCGTAAAGGTAAGCCCTGCCGAGGAAGGTGCAAAAATCCATGAGATTTATGCGGCTTTGTCTATGTGACCAAGCCGCTTTTTTGCGGCTAAAATTTAAGAAGGAGGTGCCACATATGCCCAGTACACAGATTTTGGAACAGAAGAAGCAGATGGTTTGCGAAATGATCGAGAAGTTCAAAGCAGCTTCCGCAGGTGTTTTCGTTGACTACCGTGGTCTTACTGTTGAAGAAGATACAGAACTTCGTAGAAAGTTCCGTGAAGCAGGCGTTGAGTACAAGGTTGTAAAGAATACTCTTACTTCCAGAGCAGCTAAAGAAGTTGGCTTAGAAGCATTAGATCCCATTCTTAACGGTCCCACAGCTCTCGCTATGAGCGTTGATAATCCCGTTGCTCCCGCAAAGATTATCGCAGAATTCGCTAAGAAGCACGAAGCTCTTGAAATTAAGGCAGGCTTTATGGATGGTGCGGTTATGTCCGTAGCTGAAGTAAATACACTCGCTGCAACACCTACAAGAGAAGAACTTCTTGCAAAGATGATGGGAAGCATGAAGTCTCCTATTTCCGGCCTCGTAAGATTGCTTAATACAATCGTTGAAGGTGGAGAGGAAATGGTTGACCTTGCAGCAAAGAAAGCAGCTGAAGCTGCTCCCGCTGAAGAGGCTCCCGCAGAAGCTGCAGCTGAAGAAGCTCCCGCAGCTGAATAATTAAACCAAAAAAATAAAAAATTATTAAAATTTACAAACGGAGGTATATTAAAATGGCAGATTTAAATCAGATCTTAGATTCCATTAAGGAATTAAAGTTATTAGAAGTTGCTGAACTCGTTAAGATGATGGAAGAGGAGTTCGGTGTTAGCGCAGCAGCTGCAGTAGTAGCAGCAGCTCCCGGTGCAGCAGCAGAAGCAGCTGCAGAAAAGACTGACTTCGACGTAGTACTTACAGAAGCAGGTGCTCAGAAGCTTCAGGTTATCAAGGTTGTTCGTGAAATCACAGGCCTTGGTCTTAAGGAAGCAAAGGACGCTGTTGACAACGCTCCCACAACCCTTAAGGAAGGCATCGGCAAGGAAGATGCTGAAAACTACAAGAAGCAGCTTGAAGAAGCTGGCGCAAAGGTTGAACTTAAGTAATTTAGTTCATATTAAAAGCCCGTCTGCAAGACGGGCTTTTTTGTGTTACATGGTAAGAAAGTCTGAAATATTGTGTTGCAAAATGACTGAAAATGTGATATAATTTCAAATATTAGATTTTGGAATATGGAGAGAATGTTATGGGAAGCGATATTTTTATTAGCTATAAGACTGAAGAATTTAATGAAGCAAATTATATGAAAACAATTTTTGAGAAAAACGGTCTTAGCTGTTGGATGGCTCCTATGTCTATAGCAGGAGGGGCAAGCTATGCATCTGAAATTCCCAACGCCATACGCAATGCAAAGGTATTTGTTCTTATACTTTCGAGGAAAGCGCAGGAATCAATATGGGTTCCCAAGGAAATTGACCAGGCTATAAATTTGGGAAAAACAATATTGCCGTTTATGATTGAAGACTGCGGACTTAATGACGATTTTAATTTTTATCTTACCAACGTACAAAGATATGAAGCGTATGCTAATAAGCAGGCGGCCATAAATAAGATACTGATGGACATAAGAAGCATTATAAACAACGGCAAAGCAAATATTGAAAATGGAGAAACTGTTTCCCATAAGGAATTTTTCGGAGAAAGTCCCGTTTCATACGGTGTTAAATCCGAAAAACAAAGGAAAAAGAATTTCTTTTCAAGACTTACGCCTTACGGATATAAGGGGGCACGCAATCCAAAACTTAAAGTGCCGATGATTATGTCTGATATATATGCCGGAATTGTACTTTTGTTAAATCTAATTATTTTTTTTGCAGGCGGAGTCGGCTCAGGAGATATAGGTTTGTTTTCAGCAATTGCGGTGACTGTTTGCTCTACACTTGCTATGTGGCACTTGGCTTATGCGACAGGCTTGCTCTGGAATAAAATACCTAAGTTTTTGGCATTTTTAGTGCAGATTATTATTCTGTTTGCAGCATTTTTTATTATAACAATTGCCGGAGCAATAATTATCGTTTTATAAGAGCATTCAAGATGATTTGACTTAAAAATCCGCCCTTCGGCGGATTTTTATTGATGGGAAAAGCGGATAAAATAGAAGAGGAACCGGATTTTTTTCAGAAACGGCAAAGGAAAAATGCTTGTTAAGGGTTTTGCTGATTATTTAGATAACATATCAAGGAGGTACGAAGATGGTTAAAGAATTTTTTCCCGACGGGACGGAAATTCATAGCTGGTTTTATGATATTAAGGTGCCGTCCTTAAGTGAGCTTGGAACGGTTTATAAAATTACCGACCATGGTATTTTAAATGACGGATGTGTATATACCGAAAAGCTTCAGACATTAATAGATAAGGCTCACGAAGAGGGCGGAGGCGTAATTTATGTTCCCGGCGGAATATTTAAAACAGGAGCACTCTTTTTTAAGCAGGGCGTAAATCTCTACATCGAAAAGGGCGGCGTTTTAATGGGAAGCGACGATATATCCGACTATCCCGTTATGGAAACAAGAATTGAGGGCGAAAGCTGTATGTATTATCCTGCCCTCATAAATGCCGACAATGTTGACGGATTTGTTATTTCAGGCGAAGGTATAATTGACGGAAACGGACTTAAAAGCTGGAAGGCATTCTGGCAGAGACGTAAGTGGAATCCTGCCTGCACTAACAAGGACGAACAACGCCCGAGACTTATTTTTATATCAAACAGTAAAAATGTGCAGATTTCAAATTTAACCTTGCAGAACTCCCATTTCTGGACAACTCATATCTATAAGTGCAGCTTTGTTAAGTACTTAAACCTTCGTATTTTCTCACCGTTAGAACCTGTTAAGGCTCCCAGCACCGATGCGATTGATATTGATGTTTGCACCGATGTATTGGTAAAAAACTGTTACATGGAAGTAAACGACGATTCTGTTGTGTTAAAGGGAGGAAAAGGCCCCTATGCGGATACTGCTCCCGAAAACGGATCAAATGAGCGAATTATAATCGAGGATTCGGAATATGGCTTCTGTCACGGATGCTTAACCTGCGGCTCTGAATCAATTCACAACAGAAATATAATTTTAAGACGTGTAAATGTAAAAAGGGGAAATAATCTTCTTTGGCTTAAAATGCGTCCCGATACCCCTCAAAAATATGAATACATAAGGGTGGAGGATATCAAGGGCAGAGTTTCAAGTTTTATCAACATAAATCCCTGGACGCAGTTTTTCGACCTTAAGGGAAGGCCTGACGTGCCGCTTTCTTACGCCGAAAACATCACCATGAAAAATATGGATATCGACTGCAATATCTATTTCAACGTAAAGGGCGATGAAAGCCAGTATATTTTGTCTGACTTCACCTTTGAAAATGTAGCGGTAAGAGCAAAGACTGACGGATATACAGAGGGTGTTGTTAAAAACATGAAAATCGAAAATGTAAAAGTTGAAATCGTATAAAAAAGACTCTATGGAACGACGGTGCTTCTTAAGAAGCACCGTCGAAAACCAAAGAATCTTTTTTATTTTCCGCTTTTAATTTTGAATTTCAATTTTCCGATAACGTTTTCCACGGGCACAGGTCCGATTGAACGGCTGTCGGAGGAGTTGTTTCTGTTGTCACCCATAACCCAGATATGTCCTTCGGGAATTGTGATTGTATTGTCATGGGAGATTCTGATGCCGTTGTTTCTGTAATCGGGCGTATCGTCAGGATCAAGGTAGGGTTCATCAAGCACTTCACCGTTTCTGTAAACCTTGCCGTCTCTAAGCTCGATGGTATCACCGGGAAGACCGATGACACGCTTAACCCAGTAGATGTGAGGCTGCTGACGGTTTAAGGCGAACTGTGTGATTACGTTGTATTTTAAAATCTCGGTAAAGTCATCCTTTAGTGTACGAACCTTTGCTCTGCTGTCAACGACAATGATATCACCGTAGTCAGGGCAGGCATTTGTGAGATTGCCAAGCTTTGAAATAACATACATATCGTTATTGGAAAGGGTAGGCTTCATGGAGTCTCCGCTTACATCGGTTATCTGGAATACAAAAATGTTGAGCAGAGAGGCAATTACAAAAGCTATTGCTATATATAAAATCCAGCTGCCTAATTCTTTTAAAAATTTCACTAAAACAAGTCCTTTCTCAATCAGATAATAACTATTATAGTACATAGTGTTGACTTAGTCAATAAAAATTAAGTAATTTTTTGTCCGAAAATTTTGCTTTATTTGTGACATGGTTTGACAAAAAATACAGTGCTTTGCATTTATAATAGTTAAAAAGAGGTGATGGCTTGACGATATATCTTGATGTCTTCTTTTTTGTTAACTTTATTTTGGATTTTTTGGTGATTACACTGTCGGGAAGGCTTGGAGGGATAAGGTTTTGTTTAGGTAAAATTACTTTGTCTGCGTTCCTTGGGGCTGTTTTTTCATGCATATGGATTTTTTTCCCCGGAGTAGGGGGGATTTTGCCTGATTTACTTTCAATGGGACTTATGAGCCTTGTTGCCTTTGGCTATGGCAATATGAGACTTTTCATAAAGCAGACATTGATTCTTTTTGTGGGGTTTTTTATAAGCGGAGGAGCTCTTAGCGTAGGCTTTTTCAATAACTTATGGGGAGCTGTGCTTGTTTTTATTATAATTTCTTCACTCTGGCTGATATGGGGAAAAATAAGAGCAGAGAAAGGAATGGAATTCGCGGAAATTCGCATAAAAAAAGGAGGCGGGGAATACATTCTTACGGCACTTTTGGACAGCGGAAATCTGTGTACGGATTATTTTACGGGACTTCCTGTGATTTTGGCGGAAGATGTGTTTGGCGATATAAACGTCAGAAAAGGTTTTTTTAATACTGCATCCGGAATGGGAGAGATAAAACTTTTTTTACCGGATGAAGTAAAGGTTTTTTTCAGAGGAGATACCTATTCGGGAAGGGATGTTTCGATTGGTATTATAGAAGGAAAGCTATCCGATGACGGAAGCTTTAATGCATTAATAGGAGGGATTTGTTTTGAAAGGCTTGTCAGAGAGAATAATGAATTTAATACGAAAGCTTTTTTCCGGAAAAAGGGTTTATTACATAGGGGCATCGGTTTCGCTTCCCAAGCCCCTTACTCAGGAAGAGGAGGAAGAACTTTTAACAGAATTAAAGCAAGGAAATGAAAAGGCAAAGGAGGCTCTTATAGAAAGAAATTTAAGATTGGTTATTTATATAGCACGAAAATTTGAAAACACAGGAGTGGGAATTGAAGACCTTGTATCCATCGGTACAATCGGCCTCATTAAAGCTATAAATACTTTTGATACAGATAAAAATATCAAGCTTGCCACCTATGCTTCCCGCTGTATTGAAAATGAAATACTGATGTATTTAAGAAAAACGGGAAATCAAAGAGCGGAAATTTCGCTTGATGAGCCTTTGAATACCGATTGGGACGGAAACGATTTATTATTGTCGGAACTGCTCGGAACAGAAGACGATGTGGTAAATAAAAACATCGAAACGAAAACAGAACACAAAATGCTGCTTGATGCGGTGGCTCGTCTCGGAAAAAGGGAAAGACTTATTATGAATCTTCGCTTCGGACTTGACGGCTCAGGTGGAAGCACGCAAAAGGAAGTGGCGGATAAGCTTGGGATTTCCCAGAGCTATATATCACGTTTGGAGAAAAGAATTTTGGAAAAGCTTAAAAAGGAAATTATAAAATTAAGCTGAAAGGGTGCATTTAATGTTTATAAACAAGGTGGAGCTTTCGGGGGTTAATACTTCAAAACTTCCAGTTCTTACAAAAACCGAAAAAGAAGATTTGCTCAAAAAAATAAAGGAGGGGGATGAAGCTGCAAGAGAAAAATTCATTGGCGGAAACTTAAAGCTGGTATTAAGTGTAATAAGACGCTTTGCCGCAAGAGGAGAAAACCCCGACGATTTGTTTCAGGTAGGATGTATCGGTCTTATAAAGGCTATTGACAATTTTGACATCACTCAAAACGTACAGTTCAGTACGTACGCAGTGCCGATGAATGTATAAAGGCATGAAAAAAGCAGAGAATGTTCTCTGCTTTATTTTTTTAGGTGAAGGGCTTTAAGAAGCTTCTTAACCTGCTGTTTCAAGAGATAAAGAAGGTTTTTACGCTTCTTTTCGGGAATAAGCCTTTTTACATAGGATAAATATTCGCTGTTTTCAGAAAGGGTAACTTCAATTTCGTCACGGATAATGCCCGTGGCAAGGGCAATCATGTGGTGACGTCTTATACCTTTTTCAAAAACAACCTGATTGTCCCCGCACATTATGTATGAGCCCTTGTTTTCTTTTATAACTCTGTGAAGAACAAACTGTCCTGAATCTCTTTTATATAAAATGATGTCTCCGGGGAATATTTCATCTTCAAGGGGAGAAAGGATAACAGAGTCCTTCCCTTCCCTTAAAAGGGGAAGCATACTGGTGCCTCTCGGCATCATGGTGAAGGTTCCGCCCTTTTCCAAAGCTTCCCTTATTAACGGCTCTAAATCCGCCATGGAAAACTGTTTTGCCATGTCAGTCCTCCAGCGCTCCGAGTGCAGAAAGTGCATTTATAAAGTTTTCAACATCGGAAGAAGCCTGTCCCTCGTCAATTTCATATTCTGAAAGAAGAGCTTTTGTGATGTCCTCCTTTTCCTTACCCTCGGAAATGAGACGGAATATAAATGCTCCTGTTTCGTTTAAGGTTATAACCTTGTTTTTAAGAGAAGAATCGAGAAACATCAAAACGTGTTCCCCTGCAATTTCCTTTAATATGAATCCTGATTTGATTTTCATTTTAATCAGCCTTTCTTTTATTCATTTCCTTTTCGGCAATTATTGCCGCTTCATCGGATATGTTACAGGTTAAAAGGTAGGAAGGAACTATGGTTAAAAACTTGTCCAAAAGGGAAAGTACCGCTTCGCCCGTTTCCTTGTCCTTTGGAATATGAACCTGTTCAAATATTTTTGATAAAACCTCAAGCACTTTAAGAGGACGGATGGAGTTCTTTTCCCCTCTCTCAATAAAGCACAGTGCCGAAACCTTTGCGGAAGTGTTCCTGTTATAGCCTTCCTTTCCGCACCATGGTGTACCGTAAACGGTGAAGGAATCCCCTGTAAACTTAAATAATGGCTTGTCACCGTTTATTATGAAAGCATCGGGAAAGTTCTTAAGCCAAAGGTTTGAGTGGGTTGTTTTGCCCGTTCCGCTTTTTGCGGTAAAAACAAAAGCGGTATCATCCTTAACCACCACGGAGGAATGTAGCATAAAGCAATTTTCCTTAGCCAGTTCTTTGCAGATTTTACGATAGAGACAAAGAACCTCGTGATAGGGAAGTGGAAATTCGGGATCCTTTTCAAGGGCTGTGTTAAGCTCTTCCTCGGAAACAGAAACCGAAAATAGCGGATCACCATCGGAGGTTAAGTAATCTTTCAGATAATCACGGGTGAATTCGTATTTAATGTTTAATCCGATTATTATGTCGCAAAGCTTTATCTTATACACACTATTCCCTCCATTTCTAATTTAGTATATCATGTATCGGCGAGATATTCAAGGATTTTTTAAAATGACAAAAAAATACTGTTTTATAGCTAAAATATGTGTTGAAATGACAAAATAATGGTGATATACTGAAGAAAAAAGGAGGAATGAGTTTATGAAAAAGTTAAAAGGTGCGTTAATCGGTGCAGGCGGTATCGGAAGAGGAACACATACTCCTGCTTATGAAAAAATGGATAATGTTGAAATTGTAGCGGTTTGCGACATCATTGAAGAGAGAGCAAAGCTTGTTGCAGAAAGACTCGGAGCAAAGGATTATTTTACAGACTATAAGGACGTTTTGAAAATTGAAGGACTTGATTTTGTTGACATCTGCACACCAAACTACTACCACTCCGTTATTGCGGTTGATGCATTAAATGCGGGAATCAACGTATTCTGGGAAAAGCCCGATGCCGTAGGCGTAGAAGAAGCGGAAAAAATGAAAAAAGCGGCAGAGGATTCAGGCAAGGTATTAATGGTAATGAGAAACAACCGTTATATGGGAATTTCTTCTTATCTTAAAAAGTTTATCGAAGAAGGCAAGATGGGTAACATCTATGCGGCTCGCTGCGGATGGCAGAGACGACGCGGTATTCCCGGTAAGGGCGGCTGGTTTACAACCAAGGCACTTTCCGGTGGCGGACCTTTAATTGACCTTGGCGTACATATGATTGACCTTTCCATCTGGCTTATGGGAAATCCCAAGCCTGTTGCAGTTACGGGCTGTGCTTATGAAAAGTTTGCAAACTCCGATGTGTCCGACTCTGCAAACTCTGCTTTCGGCGATAAAAAGGCAGCCGGAACATTTGACGTTGAAGACCTTGCAATGGGATTTATCCGTTTTGATAACGGTGCTTGTATGCAGATTGAGTTCTCATGGGCTTCAAATGTTCAGACTGAACAGCGCTTTATCGAATTCAGAGGTGATAAGGCAGGGGCTACATGGTCATCCGCTGATAATCAGCTTAAGATATTCGGTGAAAACTACGGTGTAACCGAGGATTTATTCCCCAAGACAAAGGATGGAGTTCAGATTCACGAAGCAAACCTTCGCCATTTTGCAGACGTTCTTTTAAACGGAGCAGAGCCTATGTTTGTACCCCAGCAGGGCGTTGATATGATTAAAATTTTAGAAGGCTTTTATAAGTCTGCTGCCGAAGGCAGAGAGATTCTTCTTTAAGAGGGGGCAACAGTATGATAAAGGTTCTTATCTGGAATGAATTCAGGCACGAACAAACAAAGGAAGCGATTAAGGCTATTTATCCCGATGGTATTCATAAAGCAGTTGGCGAAGCCTTAAAGTGTGAAGATATCGAAGTTAAATATGCAACACTTGACGAAGAAAACTGCGGAATTACAGATGAAATTTTAGCAGATACCGATGTAATTATATGGTGGGGACATATGGCTCACAATGAAGTGCCCGATGAAATTGCAAGAAAGGTGCAAAATGCGGTGCTTTCCGGAATGGGGGCAATTTTCCTTCACTCGGCACATCATTCAAAGCCCTTCAAATTTCTTATGGGTACAACCTGCAATTTGTGCTGGCGAGAGGATGGAGACATGGAAAGAGTGTGGGTTGTAAAGCCTTCTCACCCCATCGTTTCCGGCATTGACCGTTATTTCGAGCTTCCGAATGAAGAAACCTATGCAGAACCCTTTGACATTCCCGAGCCTGAAGAAACAATCCTTATCGGCTCTTACGAGGGAAGTGAAGTTTTCCGCTCCGGCGTAACCTTTAAGAGAGGAAACGGTAAAATATTCTATTTCCAGCCCGGTCACGAATCTTTCCCCACATTCTACAATGAAAACGTACAGAAAATAATCAAAAACGCGGTTTACTGGGTAAAGAGTGACTACAGAAATGAGATACCCTGCCCTAAGATTAATAAGATTGAAAAATAAAGACTTGGGGCTGTGACTTTCGTCACAGCCCTTTTGGGTGATATATATGAAAGAAACATATTATGATGAAGGAAAAGCCAAGATAGACGGCTTTGAAATACCCGTTCAGTGTATTGTTATGAAGGTGGGAAAAGGAGATAAATTTAATCTTAAGCACTATCACGAATATGTTGAATTGCTCTACGGACTTTCGGAGTGTCACATAAAGGTGTGGGTGGAAGGCAAGGTGTCCGAGGTCAAAACAGGGGATTTGTGTGTTATAAATTCGAGGACCGCTCACTCTGTTATGTCGGATATAGCTGAAAGCACATACCTTGTGATAAAATTTATGCCGCAGATTTTATATGCGGCGGAGCAGTCGGTTTTTGAATTTAAGTATCTCATGCCCTTTTTGGCGGACAATGGAAATTGCAGAAAGGTCTTTTCTGAAGAAGAACTTGAAAAAACAGAAATCCCGGGTATTATGGCGGATATTGAAAATGAATGGCAGGAAAAAAGCTATGGTTATGAAATAGCCCTTCGTGCTTGTGTCATAAGAACGGCGCTCTGGCTTACAAGAAAGTGGAACGAGGAAAACACATCACTTTTTTCTCTTGGAGAAACCGGGGAAAATATTAAATATGTAAAAAAGGCAATGGAATATGCCGAAAAGGAGTTTGAAAAAGCAAATTCCAAAGATGCGGCACATCTTTGCGGCTTAAGCTACAGCTATTTTTCAAGACTTTTTAAAAGGATAATGGGAAAAAGCTTCACCGAATATGTTATGTCGGTTAAGATAAACGAAGCTAAAAAGCTTTTGGCAAGAGGCGAAAAGAGCGTAACCGATATTGCCATGGAACTGGGCTTTTCTTCCGTAAGCTATTTTGCAAAGCAATTTAAGAAGGAAACGGGATTAACGCCCTATAAGTTTGTAAAGGATATATAAAAAAACTTTTTTTGTTGAAAAAAATTATACTCTGTGTTAAAATGAAGAAAAAACGGAGATGAGGATTTTGAAAAAAGTTGTTTCATTATTATTGGTGTTTTGCTTTATTATTGCAACATTTATATTTCCTGTAAATGCAAATGATATTCCGGTGGTGAGAAAACCGAGAGCCTTCGGGCCCGTGGGATTTTCCTTTCCGGGTCAGTATTACGATATGCCCTCTGTATTAATTGACGGGCAATATGCAAATTATTATCTGCTTTCCGTAGAGGAGGGCACCTTTATGCAGAGCCTTTATGACGGCGTGGAGTTTTACTATTTTTCTGACAAAACTTCCCCTTGGAAAACTGACAATCCGGAAAAATTTGGGATGACTGACAAAACGTTTAAGTCCGGAAGAAGTTATTATGAGATTTCAAATTTCGGTATAACGCCATATCCCACCAAAAGGCTTGAAACAGGATGGGAAAAGGGTCTTACCTGGGAATTTAATCAGGCTGACGGTGAGATAAGTTATACTGAAGATTGGCATATCGGAGCTCTTTATAAAGGACAATGGACTCTCTTTTACATTAAGATTAACAAGAATGATGATAAAATGTGGGAAGAAGGCGTCGGCGGAATTATGATGCCCCATGTGTATCAGGAGGAAATAGAGGTGCCTGTTACACCAAGCACTGCCGGGGTTATGGTTGACGGTAAGATAGTGGAGATGGAATCCTATAACATAGACGGCTATAACTACTTCAAGATTCGCGATGTGGCGATGGCGCTTAAGGGAACAAATTCTGAATTCGGAGTGGAGTATTACCCGGATAAGTTTTATGAGCTGGCAGTTGTGAATTCCTACAGAGTTTATACCGGCTATGGCATAATCTGTACATACAGTAACAGAAATTATACTCCCGTCGGCGGAGAACTTACGTTCAGCGAAACTCCCGCAACAAAAGGCATTCGCACCAATGCACCGATTTTATTCAAAGGTGGAGGAAACTATGGGAATACCAAGCCTCAGCTTTACACAATCGGAGGCTATAATTACTGTAAGATAAGGGATATTGCCGAAGGTGTGGATTTTTATCTTGCCTGGGATGAGGCAAATCAGACTATCGTTATTGACAGTACACAGTTCTTTTCGAAATAAAATAGTTGACAAAACAGAAAAAGTATATTATACTATCATGGATAAAATATTAAAGACTTTGACGAAGACAGTAGCTTTCGGTAAAAGCTAAAGCGAACCGGGGATGGTGGAAGCCCGGGAGCAAGTAGCCGAAAATGTGAAAATCACTTCCGAGTTGCGCTCCGAAAAAAGTAGGCGGCGACGTAATCTCTTACGTAAGTAGAGCGGCATATGTCAGTATGCGCAGAAGGTGGTTAAACGGTATTCCCGTCCTTACTGCAAGGACGGGATTTTTATTTTCTAAGGAGGTATTTCCTATGTATGAAAAAGTTTCTCCGGATTTGAATTTTAAAGACAGAGAGAAAAAAGTACTTGAATTCTGGAAGGATCAGGATATCTTTAAGAAAAGTATCGAAGCACGCGAAGGCGGCGAAACCTATACTTTCTATGACGGTCCTCCCACAGCAAACGGTAAGCCCCATATCGGTCACGTGCTTACCCGTGTAATAAAGGATATGATTCCCAGATATCGCACAATGAAGGGTTATAAGGTTCTTCGTAAGGCGGGCTGGGACACTCACGGTCTTCCCGTTGAGCTTGAAGTTGAAAAGAAGCTCGGCATTGACGGAAAGGAACAGATTGAGTCCTACGGTTTAGAGGCGTTTATCAAGGAATGTAAGGAAAGCGTTTGGAAATACAAGGGAATGTGGGAGGATTTCTCCGGCACCGTTGGTTTCTGGGCAGATATGGACGATCCTTATGTAACCTATGACAATAACTTTATCGAGTCTGAATGGTGGGCATTAAAACAGATCTGGGAAAAGAAGCTTTTATATAAAGGCTTTAAGATTGTTCCCTACTGCCCCCGCTGCGGAACCCCTCTTTCAAGCCACGAGGTTGCTCAGGGCTATAAGGATGTAAAGGAAAAGAGTGCCATTGCAAAGTTCAGAATCCCCGGTGAGGAAAATTCTTACTATCTTGCGTGGACAACAACACCCTGGACTCTACCTTCAAACGTTGCACTTTGTGTAAACCCCGACGAAACATATGTTAAAATCAAGGTTGGCGAAGAAAAGTACATTCTCGCAGAGGCACTTGTTTCAAGCGTAATCGAAGGCGAATATGAGGTTCTTGAAAGCTACATCGGTAAAGACCTTGAATACAGAGAATATGAGCCTTTGTTCGATTTTGTAGCTGATAAACTTGACAAGAAGGGCTATTACATCACCTGCGACGGTTATGTAACTCTTACAGACGGTACAGGTATCGTTCACATTGCACCTGCATTCGGTGAAGACGACGCTAACGTTGGAAGACATTATGACCTTCCCTTCGTTCAGCTTGTAAATTCCAAGGGTGAAATGACAGAAGAAACTCCATGGAGCGGAATGTTCTGCAAGGATGCAGATAAGGAAGTATTCAAGGCACTTTCTGAAAAAGGTCTCCTTTTTGCCGCACTTCCCTTTGAGCACTCCTATCCCTTCTGCTGGAGATGCGACACTCCCCTTATCTACTATGCTCGTGAATCCTGGTTCATAAAGATGACAGCGGTTCGTGACGACCTTATAAAGAACAACAATACCATTAACTGGATTCCCAAAACCATTGGTGAGGGAAGATTCGGCGACTGGCTTAAAAACGTTCAGGACTGGGGCGTAAGCCGTGACAGATATTGGGGTACTCCTCTTAACATCTGGGAATGCTCCTGCGGTCACCGTCACGCAATCGGCTCTATCGCAGAACTTCGTGAAATGTCCGATAACTGCCCTGAAAATATAGAACTTCACCGTCCCTTCGTTGACGAGGTTACAATTAAGTGCCCCGAATGCGGCGGCGAAATGAAGAGAGTTAAAGAAGTTATCGACTGCTGGTTTGACTCCGGCGCAATGCCCTTTGCACAGTGGCATTACCCCTTTGAAAATGCTGACATTTTCGAGGATAACTTCCCTGCAAACTTCATAAGTGAAGCTGTTGACCAGACAAGAGGTTGGTTCTATTCACTTCTTGCAATATCCACGCTTTTGTTTGACAAAGCTCCCTATAAGAACGTTATCGTACTTGGCCACGTTCAGGACGAAAACGGTCAGAAGATGAGTAAGTCCAAGGGCAACGCGGTTGATCCCTTTGAAACACTTGAAAAGCACGGTGCAGACGCCGTACGTTGGTATTTCTATTCAAATTCTGCTCCCTGGCTTCCCAACCGCTATCACGATGCGGCTGTAACAGAAGGTCAGAGAAAGTTTATGGGTACACTCTGGAACACCTACGCTTTCTATGTGCTTTATGCGGAAATTGATCAGTTTGACCCCACAAAGTACACTCTTAATAAGGATACATTATCCGTTATGGATAAGTGGCTCTTATCAAAGCTTAACACTTTGGTTAAGACAGTTGATAACTATCTCGCTGATTACAGAATTACAGAGCCTTCCAAGGCACTTTCCGACTTTGTTGACGAGCTTTCCAACTGGTATGTTCGTCGTAGCCGTGAACGTTTCTGGGTTAAGGAAATGACAGAGGACAAGATTAATGCGTATATGACATTATACACCGCACTTGTTACGGTTGCAAAGCTTGCCGCTCCCATGATTCCCTTTATGACAGAGGATATTTACAGAAATCTTGTATGCTCTGTTGATAAAAATGCTCCCATAAGCATTCACCTTTGCGATTATCCCGTTTGCGATGAAAGCTTTGTTGATGAAAAGCTTGAAAAGGAAATGGAAGAAGTATTATCCATCGTTGTTCTCGGAAGAAGCGTAAGAAACAGCGCAAACATAAAGACAAAACAGCCCCTTGCAAGAATGATTGTAAAAGCTGATACCGAGCTTCCTTCCTTCTGCACAGACATCATCACAGAAGAAATCAACGTAAAGGCTGTTGAATTCACATCCGATATGGGTAATTTGGTAAGCTACAATGTTAAGCCCAAATTTGATTCTCTCCGCACAAAGTTCCCGAATGAAATGGGTATGCTTATCGGAATTATCAATAAGGCAGATGCAGGTGAAATCGTTTCTGCGATTGATGCTGACGGTCACTACAAGATAACTCTTCCTTCGGGCGTTTCAGTTCTTCTTGAAAAGGAAGATTTAATCATCGAAACAAAGAAGACAGAAGGCTTTGAAGCTGCAAGTGACTACGGTATCACCGTTGCTCTTGATACAACCCTTACTCCCGAGCTTATCGAAGAAGGCAGCGTAAGAGAGGTTATCTCTAACATCCAGAAGATGAGAAAGAACGCAGGCTTTGAAGTTATGGATCATATCACCGTTTATGTAAACGGTAGTGACGATATAATTGCCGTTGTAAAGAAAAACGAGGCTGAAATTGCCGATGTTTGTCTTGCAGATGCCTTCTGCTACGGCGAAGATACCGATAACTCTGCCGAAGTAAAAATCAACGGAACAAAAACTCTTATCGGAGTAAAGAAAAACTAATTGAAATGCCGTGGCAACGCCACGGCATTTTTTCTTGACATATACTCTTGAAATGGTATAATGATGAAAGAAAGAAAAGCCTTCCCCTCGAGGGGAAGGTGTCAGCCGATGGCTGACGGATGAGGTGGAATTGTAGGGAAGAGCCTTCAGGAAGCCCTTGAATTAGTGTGAAAAAGGAGCATGACATATGAATATTATTTTCCCGGGAATTACAAATGAAGATATAGATTATGCATTGGAGTGTTTGGATGCCTGCAAACAGCCTATGGCGGAAAAGTACGGCTTTATGCATCCCTATTTCACGCCGGGCGGGGCATACGGAAGACAATGGTGGCAGCTTGATTCATCATTGGCACTTTCAGGGTATAAGTGGATTGACCGCAGATTTTCCGAAACCTCCCTTTGGAACTTTATCGAATCCCAGAAGGAAGACGGTAGAATATGCCTCTGGGGAGCGGACACTCTTCCCGGTTCTGTTGCAGGTGGAAACAAGCTTTCGCAAACAGAGGGGGTATCCTCACTTCCAAAGATTTTTGATGTTACATATCATCTGCTTAAAGGCTCGGAAGATGAGACTTTGAAAAAAGCAGCCTATGAAATGATGAAAAAGTATTTAAACTGGTGGTTTTCTGCCCGTTTTGACGAAGAAACAGGGCTTATAACTTCGGTTTTTGAGGAAACCTTTATTCCTTATTTAGGCTGTGCAATGGAATATGCCGCAGTTGACACCAACGTTGAAGTTTACGCAGGCTGCCACTATACTGAGTTGTTAGCGGAAGATATGGGGGACGAAGCTTACTCAAAGGAACTTAAAGAGCGAAAATGCGCCCTTTCAGAAAGCATAAACAAATATCTCTGGAACGAAGATGCGGGAGCATATTATCCCTATGACATAAGGGAGAAAAAGAACGTATTTACTCTTATGGCATCGACCTTTAATCCCTTAAGATTTGAAATAGCAAAAGGGGATAAAAAGGAAAAACTCTTAAAATTGCTTAAGGACGACGGGCATTTTAACTGGAATTTGATTCCCCTTACCTCGGTGTCAAAAAAGGATGAATTATTCACTACCACAGACGGGGATTATATAGGAAACGCCAGCTGGAGCGGAAACTCTTGGACGCTTATAAATGAAATGGTTGTAAGAGGACTTCTTGACTCGGGAGAAAAGGAAATAGCTGCAGAGCTTGCGCTTAAAACCTTAAAGGCATTTAATCACAACCTGTCTGAATTTATCAATCCCTTTGACGGAAAAGGTCACGGCGTACTTAAATATGCCTGGACGGCGTCGCAGTACCTTGAACTTTTAATTGAAGTGATTTTCGGCATAAGCTATGATGCCGTAAAGAATGAAATTACAATTTCGCCAAATCTTACAAAGGAGCTTAAAGGGGAAACGCTGGCTCTTGAAGATTTAGCCGTTTCGGAGGGCGTAAGCCTGTCTTTATACATAGAAAAGGGCGAAGTAAATTATAAGCTTTCAGGAAAAGATATTAAAGTTTTTAAAGGATGATTTTATGAAAATCGGTTTATTTACAGATTCGCATTACTCAAGTCAGAAAATAACCTGCGGAAAAAGGTTTAACAGCGAATCGCTCAGGAAAATCAAGGAAGCATACGGCTTTTTCAAAAAGGAAAAGGCGGATCTTGTAATTTGCCTCGGTGACATAACCGACAAGGAAGAAACAAAGGAAAGAGAAATTAAAAACCTTTTGGAAATAAGGGACGTAATTGATGCATCGGGCATAAAGAGCTATATTTTAATGGGAAACCACGATGCTTTCACCTTTACGGAGGAAGAATTTTATTCTCACATAGGAAAGGATAAAATGCCAAAAGACGGCGAAGGCTTAATCTTTATTGATGCCTGCTATTTTAAAGGCGGCAGAAGGTATATGCCCGGGGATGATGACTGGACAGACACCTTTTATCCATATACGGATGAACTCTTTGAAAAGCTTTCAAAAGCTTCGGAAAATACCTTTATATTTATGCATCAGAATATTGACCCGAATATAAGTATGGACCACAGACTTTCAAACGACGGGAAAGTGAGAGAGATTTTAAAGGAAAGCAAAAAAGTCAAGGCGGTTTTTCAGGGACATTTTCACAATGGTGCAGAAAATGAAACAGAAGGAATAAAATATATAACCCTTCCTGCTATGTGTGAAAACGAGAAAGCTTACTTTATAAAAGAGGTATAAGCATATGAATGATTTTTTCAGCATACAGAGAATTTTTGCAAATGAGCACGAAAAAATAAAAGAAGCGGCGAAAAAATACCCTTCCGCTTTTTCCGACGGCGTTGCGGTTGTAACATTCAACGGTGTATACTATGATGATAATATTGTTTCGGATTTTGACAACCTGAAAGATTTTGTCGGAAAAATGAAGGAATCGGGAATAACATATCAGATAAATGTGAGTAAAACCATCGGTCATACCGACGGACACACCTCGGAATATGCGGAATTTCCCATGGAGGATGCTTACGGAAACAGAGGTGAGAGCATCTATTGCCCGAGAAATTCTGATTTTAAGAAAAAGTTTGAAGAAATAATACTTAAATATGCTACCCTTTTACCCACTGTTTTATGGCTTGATGATGATTTTCGTCTTGCCTTTCACAAGCCTGTGGGATACGGATGCTTCTGTAGGGACTGTATAGAGGAGTTTAATCGGAAATACGGCTATTCTTATGACAGGGACTTATTAAGAAAGGCAATTTTGAGAAATGATTGCGGAGTAAGGATGAATTGGCTTAACTTTAACCGTGACGCCATGATAAGCCTGGTTGAAATTGCAAGAAATACCGCTAATAAAGTGGACGAAAATATAATTCTCGGCTTTATGCAGGTTAATCCCGAACTTGTAATTTACGAATGTCCCGATTTTAAAAAGTGGATTGAAAAGGCGAAAAACAAAAACGGGGAAGTGTATTTCCGTCACGGCTCGGGCTTTTATGATGACTTTAAGCCCTTTGAAGTGGTGGATAAAAACATCTCCGTGGCAAGGCTTTGTGCCATGACCGAAGGCGAAGGAGTAAAAAATCTCACGGAAGAGGTAACTTCTCCTTATATAAAGAGAACAAAATCAATGAAAATAACTTTGATGGAAGCCTTAATGAACATCGGTATGGCAGGGGCAGACGGCTTAATGGATGAAGGCATAAAGTCTAATCTTACAGAACAGCTTAAAGAGGGCAGGCTTGTTTCCCTTATGAACGAAAAAGCAGAATACTTAAACGCAGCAAAGCGTCTGATAAAAGGAAAGGTGCAAAGAGGGGCATATCCCTATTTCGATAAAGATTTCTGGGTGTATAATGGTACTGTCGACCATATGGGCAAAATGGGAGACCTTGGAAGTAACAGGTGGAAAAAGCTTTTCTATAAGGGGATTCCCGTAACATTCAGGAAAGAAAGCGCCGATGTTATTATTTTATCATCTGATGTACGTGCTATGGGAAAAGAGGAGCTTTCCTCCTGGCTTTCCAAAGGAGTTTATACAGACGGTGCGGGCGCTGTCCTTATAAATGAAATAATGGGCGAAAATGCAACAGGCGTCAGCTTTAAGGATATTTCCCTTTCGGAGTTTCATAGTGCAGGTATCGGCGAAAAATTTACAGACCACATGCTTAACGGAAGCTATAAAGGCTATAAAAGGAGCAATTACTGGGGAAGCAACGGCTTTGGAAACGCCAATGTTTCGGAAAACGGATGCGAGATTTTAAGCATCAGCTCCTCGCCCGAGGAAGCGGAAATGGGAATAATCGGTACAGCGGTTTACGAAAATGATAAAGGCGGCCGCGTTGCGGTTTTATCAAGGGGAGCGCACTCTGACGATACCTTGTCCGATGCTAAAGGGCATCAGATTAAAAATATTTTCGATTATTTAAGCGGAGGGAAAATGCCCGTAAGAGCAGAATCGTTAAACCGTGTGGGTGTAAGCCTCTGGGAGGATAATAAAACGGGAGACAGAGCCTTGTTTATATACAATACCGATTTTGATAATGCGGATATAAAGATTATTCTTGACGGAAGATACAATGCTGAAGTTTTAAATGAAGGCGGAAGGTTTGAGCCACTTTGCGTCGGCGATGAATTTACGGTTGAAAACGTGGAAGCCTTTGGAGTAAGAGTAATTAAGCTTACAAAATAATTAAAAAGCAACAGGAAAAGTTTTCTGTTGCTTTTTTTTGTCGGATAATGTATAATAAACTTAAGAGAATCATTATACATAAGAAAGGGTTTGATTTAATGCTCTGTGAAAAGTGCGGAACCGAAAATAACGAAGATACCGCTTATTGCAAAAAGTGCGGTGAAGATTTAATTTCCGATGGGTCGGTTAATGAGGTAAACGAAAAAGGATTTGAAGCCGATGCCGAAAATGAAGCATCTCCCGTTGCAACAATGGTAAAGGAAGAGGAAAGAGTAAGAACATCACCACTCGCTGTTCGCATGAAGGAAAAAAGCCTTAGGGAAGATAAAAAAATCAGAAAAAAACTTAAGAGAGCAAGAATATGGGCTGCATTGGCAATTATTTTTGCACTTTTGTTCATTGCTGAAAACGGATTGATTATTGCTGATAAGCTGGGATATCTTGGCGAAGAAGAACAAGGAGAAGTTATAACGGAAGTTGTAACGGAAGAGGCAGTGCCCCAATATACCACTCTCGGTTCAAAGGCCCTTGAAGGAAACTGGTCTTATACATATAAGCTTAAGAAAAACTGGGACTCCGACACATCGGGAGACTATGAAACTGTAACGGAAGTTATTGAATCAAAGGGTAAGGCGGCACTTATTGATGAGGGCGGAAACCGCATGTCTGCCATAGTAATTCCCGGAGAAATGCTGGTTGACGGAATCAATGTAAGCCTTGGCGAAACTCCCGAAGCTTTTTCCTCCTGGTATGAGGACGGATATATCTGTATTCAGATGAAGGGAACGGAACAGAAGTTTATTGCTCCCGGCGGTGCTGAAGCTTTGGTTGTAAAGGTGCCTGTGTCTATGGACAGTAACGGAGTTGTTTCCGGAGGTACATATTCTGAAATGTATCAGAAGGTTGTCAGCGAAATGAATATGCTCTATGAAATTGAAATAACACTTACCAAGAATTAAAAAAACAGGATGTAAAAACTCGGTTTTTACATCCTGTTTTTTTAATTTCTCTCTTAAAGCCAATGAGAAGAAGATGGAATTTTAAGCAACATTAAAAAAATTTTTAAATTTATCAAAAAGGCTTGACATTAAAAAAAGGTCTGTTATAATGAAATAAAAATAAACATCATTTCACAGGTTTGAAATAACAACAAGAAAAGCAGGGCTTTTAAAGAAACCGAGGTGTTTTATATGATTAATATGGATTCATTGCTTATCAACAAAGCAGCTCCCGAGTCTTTCGGAGAGCTCTTGAAGCCGTATGAAAGAGAATCAGAACCTTTTCTGTTTGCAATCGTAGGTGACCTTACTCTTAAGCAAGAGTACGGGCAGACTGCTGTTGTCGTAACAAGAGAAAGGTTTTTTGTTTTGGATTTCACAAAAAATACGGTTGATGAATACAAGATTGCTGATGTGGAAAAAACCAAAATCAAGCGAATGTATTCAAACGCTTATATGGAAATCACCCAAAAGGACGGAAAAAGGAAAATAGTTGCCCGCTTTACCTTTGCGGTTGCGGCACTTATGGATATGGCGTCCACCTTCATTCAGAGAATGTCAGAAGGAAAGAACTTTGAAGATGAATTCCGTACCGTTGAGGGAACTTTTGAAAAGCTTATGTGCATCTGTCCCAAATGCGGAAGAACCCTTCTTCATGCAGGAGCGGATTGTATCAAGTGTCAATCCAAGAGCAAGGTATTGGGTAAGTTTTTTAAGTACATAAAGCCTGAAATTCCTGTTCTTGCATGCTGCTTCCTTATATCAATCCTTTTGATTGTAATTGAGCTTTTGCCTCCGTTAACCTCAAAAATGATAATTGACGATATTTTGCCCAATCAAAAAAGAAGTATGCTTTGGGTAATCGTTGTATTTATGTTTTTTGCCTACATAGTACACTATGGAATGGCGGCATTTTCCAGTTTCCTTTTAAGCAAGTGCGGAACGAAAATTGTTTCCCGACTCCGAAATGATGTTTACGAAAAGGCACAGCATCTTCCCATGAAGTTTTACGACAAAACCCCCACAGGTCACGTTATAAACCGAATCGGCGGAGATACATCCACAATTCAGTCATTTATGCTTACCATGACGCAAACTGCGCTTCAGCAGATACTTCTTTTCCTTGGTATTATGGTAACCATGCTTATAATGAACTGGCGTCTTACACTTATTTCCCTCATTCCCGTTCCCTTTGTTGTATGGTGCGGACGTGCCTTCGGTAAAAAGGTTGCGCCCTATTACAGAAGAATATGGCGTAAGTGGGCAAGTGTAACCTCAATTCTTACCGACAGCATTCCCTGTATAAGAGTGGTAAAGGCGTTTGCAGGTGAAAAGAGAGCCGTAAATAAGTTTGTTAAGTACAACGACGAGTGGGCATCCACCAATATAAAGGCAAGTGCGATAACAAGCGTATATCCTCAGTTGATGGGCTTTTTGATAACCATCGGAACCCTTGCAATATGGGCGTTCGGAGGAAACTGGGTAATAGATGTTGAAACAGGTGTTGCAAACTGGAACTTAACGGCAGGTGACCTTGTGTCCTTCATTTCCTACACATCTATGTTCTATCATCCCATACAATTCTTTGCATCCTTGGGTAACACCTGGCAGTCAACCCTTTCTTCCATTGAACGTATTATGGATATAATTGATGCAGAACCCGAGGTTGACAAGGAAGATGCAATTAAACTCGAACATATCAAGGGTAAGGTTGAATTTAAGAACGTAAACTTCTCCTTTGATAAAACGAAAAAGGTATTGCACGATGTAAACTTTGAGATAGAGCCCGGTGAAATAGTTGGTATCGTAGGTACCACGGGAAGCGGTAAGTCAACTTTAATAAACCTTCTTATGCGCTACTATGACCATTATGAAGGCAAGATTCTGGTTGACGGTGTGGATATCCGTGATATGGATATTCAGCATTACAGAGGAAGCATAGGCTATGTTCAGCAGGAGCCTATGATGTTCTCCGACACCATTTACAACAACATCTCCTACGGCGATCCCGATGCTCCTCCCGAAGCTGTTATGCACGCGGCGGATGTTGCAAACGCCCACGACTTTATCGTTAAGCAGCCCGATGCTTATGACTCAATGCTGGGCGAGCGTGGTGTGGGATTGTCCGGCGGTGAAAGACAGAGAATATCCATAGCCCGTGCAATTCTTAAAAATCCCGGCATACTGATATTTGACGAAGCAACGGCGGCGGTTGACTCTGAAACCGAGGAAATGATTCAGAAGGCTATTGACAATCTCATAAGCGGAAGAACAACATTTATGATTGCGCATCGTCTTTCAACTCTTCGCAAGGCTAACAGAATTTTGGTTGTTGATAACGGAAGAATTATTGAAAACGGAAGCCATGATGAACTTATGGCAAAGCAGGGCAAATATTATAAGCTTATAAAGATTCAGTCGCTTAATTCAAGAAGCGATGAAATAAAGCTTGACTAAGGAGGTATTATTATGGCAAGACAGTATATAGACTCCGATGAAGTCAGAATCACAAGAGGCGAAGCCTACACCTTGAATCTTGAGTTCTTTGACGGCAGAAAATTTGAAGAAGTTGAAGCCCGCTCACTTTTCCCCATATCGGGACCGAAGAGATACATAACGTTGTTAGACTCTGACGGTAAGGAAATTGCGGTTATAAGAAATCTTGATACAATAATGCCCGAGTCCCGTGAGGCAGTTGAAGACGCCCTTAAGGAATATTATCTTATTCCGAGGATTTTGAAAATTATTGACAGAGATGAAAAATTCGGCGTACTTAAGTGGACGGTGGAAACAGATAGAGGAATCAGAACTTTTGACATAAGAAACCGTCAGAGTGACATTAAAACCGTTTACGGAAACAGGGTTTTGGTTAAGGACTCAAACGATAACCGTTATGAAATTCCCGACTGGGAAAAGCTTGATATAAAGAGCTTTAAGAAGATTGCAACAGATTTGTAAAAACTACGTTTTTACAAATCTGAATAACTGAAAAGGAGAATATAGAAAATGAAACTCGTATTAGCTGTTGTAAACAACGATGACAGTGCAATTGTAACATCTGCACTTACAAACGAAGGCTTCTTCGTAACAACCTTATCCACCACAGGCGGATTTTTAATGGCAGGAAACCGTACTCTTATGATTGGTACAGATGACGACAAGGTTGAAAAAATCAAGGAGCTTTTGGGTCAGTACTGTTCCACAAGAACACAGAAAATACCTCAGCTCGGAAAAGGCCTTATGAACGGAAGCATTGCCGAAGAAGTTAAGGTTGGCGGCGCAACATATTTCGTACTTGACGTAAACGAATTCGGTAAGGTTTGATTTGTAAAGATGAAAAGTGCAGAAACGAAAGTTTCTGCACTTTTTTTGTTTTTATAAGGGAATATACTTCCAAATTTGCGAAATACAGCTACTTGTAAATATTTGAATTTCGTGATATAATTGTATTGGATGAAAAAAGACAAAAAAGCTAAGAAATTGAAAGAAGAAAGCAAAAAAATTAAGGAAACAGAAGTTTTTCTATGATATAATTTATGATATATTACCTAAAATAAAAAACAGAAATGTCTTAAATGGTATTGTTTTTTTGCAGGAAATTTTGTATTATAAAAGTATAAAAATTGAAAGGAAGGATAAAAGTATGAAAAAAATTCTTGCAGCATTAATCATTCTGGCAATGATTGTGCCGACAACTGCCTTTGCGGCAGAAAAGGTATTTACCGGTAAGGATGCGGCATACAGTTCCGAAGGGAATGTAACCGTAACTGACACATCTTTTTCCAAGTGGCATTTCGGAGGCTATGTAGGCTTTAAGGATGTGGATTTAACAGGAGTTAATTCCGTAATTCTTAAAGGTACATACACAGACAAAAACGGAAATAACGGAGATACATTGGCAGTAAGACTTGATTCTCCCACCGGAAAAATTATAGGCTATGTTCATATCAATAAGGGTGGAGCAACCGAGTTTAAGGGTGCAATTGAAAAGACAGAGGGCGTACATGATGTATATCTTCAGTCCCAGTATTCTCACCACGACTATGCGGTTATAAATTCAATCGTATTTTCATCGGAGGTTGTAACAGAAACTCCCTATACACCTGTTCCCGACAGCGCAATTATTGATACCTACCACGATACATGGGTTGCGGTTGACGACTACGGCAGAAGACTTGCAGACTATGAAGAGGCAGGGGACTACAACGACGAGAAATACTCCGGTATGTTCTACTGGATATGGCACACACAGGCTGACCAGCTTGGAGTTCAGATTCCCGCAGAAAAAATCAAGCAGGCACCCGAAGCAAAGGATGACTACTTCCATCCCATCTGGGAGGTTAAGAAATCCTTCTGGTCAGAGCCTTTATTGGGCTTTTACTCAAGCCTTGACTACTGGGTATACCGTAAGCACGCTGTAATGCTTAAAAATGCAGGCATTGATGTTATTTTCTTTGACTTTACAAATAACGATAACTGCTTTGCAAATGCACTTGCTACAATTTATGAGGCGTTCCACGATGCAAGAGAATCAGGCGTAGATGCTCCGAAAATCTGCTATTTCGATTCATGGTCTACGTCCGTTGATTACAGACGTAACCAGATGAAGTTCTTGTATCTTAATTACTTTAAGGATCAGAAATACAGCGACCTTTGGTTTATGTGGGAAGGAAAGCCTTTGATGTTCGGTAGCAACATCCCCGAAAACTATGATCCTCTTTGCCTGAATCCCGATGATGCGGAAGAAGCAAAGATGATGGAAGAAATATCCGATTTTTTCACATTTGTTCCTGTCGGAGAAGCAGAAGGTGCATGGACATGGCTTGACACATATCCCCAGCACGTTGCATATGCAGAAGACGGAAGCGTTGAAGCAGTTTCCGTTGGTATGGGTAAAAACGAATCCTATGTAAAGCCCAATGCCAAGGGTGCAGGCGTATTCTCCGATCCCTATTCAAAGGGTAAGGCATATTCCGAAGGCTTTGGAGACGACCTTCGTCCCGAGGCTGCATGGCAGATGTATTTCTTCAGAGAAGAAGCAGGCTGGGCGCTTGAACATGCTCCCAAGGTTGTACTTCTCGATGGTTGGAACGAGTGGGCAACAGGTCGTCAGCAGCTTTACAACGGCTTTGTAAACGCTTTCGTTGATACCTTTGATGATGAGTCCAGCCGTGACTTTGAACCCTCACGCGGTGCGATGGGCGACGGTCACTACAATATGCTTGTTGACTTTGTAAGAAAGCACGAAGGTGCTCGTCCTGCTCCCGTGGCGGAAGGCGCAAAGACCATTGATATTGCAGGAGATATTTCGCAGTGGGCAGAGGTTGGTCCTCTCTTTATAAATGACGATGACTCTTACGAGCGTGATGCAGACGGATATCAGCCTTTCCATTATACAACAACTGTTGTAAACTCCATTGAAAGCGCAAAGGTATCCTTTGATGCAGAAAATCTTTACTTTATGGTGAAGGTAAGAGGAAACATCGTAAAGAACGACGACTTCTTAAGACTTTACATAAACATTGACAGAAATCCCGCTACAGGCTGGAAGGGATATGACTACATTGTTGACGGCGGAAAGTTAAAGGCATTTAATGCAGACGGAAGCACTTCTGTTATTGCTGATGTTACTGCAATTGTAAACGGCGAATATATGACACTTTCACTTTCAAGAAGCACACTTTCTGAAACAGGAACAGTTGACCTTGAATTTAAGTGGGTTGACGGTATAAGAGAAAACGGCGACATTCTTCTCTGGTACACAGACGGCTCCGTTGCTCCTATGGGACGCTTTAACTATCTCTACACAGAAATTCAGCAGAAGTCCCTTTATCCCGAAACAAGAGCAGCATTAAAGGGCGTAAGCGTGTTTAAGGCAGGATCTAACAAGATGGTTGTATCCGGCGGTAAGATGGATATCTACGAGCCCGATACAAGAATTACTGCAATTGAGCGTAACGGCACACTCTACATTCCCGAAATTGCTCTTAACGACGTAATGGGCTACGGAAGAACAAAGACAATATGGGATTATGAAAGAGGAATGCTTAAGGTTAAGAATTACGAATACGGAGAAGGCGGCGAAGTTTCCAATTACACATGGATTTACACCGTGCTTAACTCCTATGATGTAAAGATTAACGGTAAGGCAGGAACACTTACAAACCCCATAATCGCTGAAAACGGCGTTGTTTACGTTCCTCTTACACTTTTATCTGATTGCTTCGGATACAGTGTGGCAGCAGAAAACGGAATTTATTATGTAACTGAAACTGCGGTTGATGCATCCGCCATCACTTCCGCGGCAAACATTCTGTAAGGAGGGGTAAAAATGAAAAAGATAATAGCTTTAATACTTGCTCTTTTAATGATTCCCTGCATTTCTGTCGGTGCGACAGAGCTTACAGGCAAGGAAAACTGGAAAATTGTAGTTACCACTCCCGCAGACGGTAAGACCTATGATAAGGTAGAAACCATGATTGACGGAAAGTATGATAACTTCTGGCATTCACCCATAGTGGAAAATCTTCCCGAACTTCCCTATGATATAGTAATTACACTTCCCTCCGTAACAGAGCTTAACGGAATAAAGTATTCTCCCAGATCAACGGGAAATTCCGATGCAGGTATCTGGACAAGATTTGAGGCTTACTATACAGCAGACGATTCTGATAACTGGACAAAGATAGGTACCTTTGATATTCAAAAGAGCTTTGATCCCTCGGAGGTTGTATTCAAGGAAAAGGTAAATGCAAAAAAGGTTAAGATCTCTGTTGTAAGAGCAATCAGAAACTACTGTGTAGTATCCGAAATTGACCTTTTATCCGATGCGGTTGCCAAGGAAGAAGCACCTAAAGTTGAAATGGCTGATTCAAATCCCTACATCGTATCCGGAGGAGACAAGGCAGGCTGGCAGGTTGAAATCACAAATCCTGCAACAGGGGCCAGATACAACACAGCAGGTGTTGCAAATATTCTTGACGGCAAGGCAGATACCATTTACCATTCTCCTACAGAGGCACCCATTCCGCCCCTTCCTTATGAAATTGAAATCATTATGCCCGGCGTAAATGAAATCGGCGGAATTTTATACACTCCCAGAGCTAATAAAAATTCCGATGCGGGAATTATAATGGGCGGCGACATTTATGTGGCAGAGAGCGATTCGGCTGAATGGAAAAAGGTTAAGACCTTTGATATTGCCAAAAACTTTGATCCCACAGAAATTCCCTTTGGTGAGGCAGTTAAGGCAAAGAAGATAAAAATTGTTGTTACCAAGAGCGTTAGAAATTACTGTGTAATCGGCGACATCGACATTCTTTCCAAGGACAAGGTAACAGGCGACAAGCTCCCCGTTACCGAAGAGCCTAAGAAAGAAGAAGTAAAGGAAGAAGCAACCGTAGCTACAGGAAAGGGCGACAAGGCGGGCTGGAAAATTGAAACTTCCCATGCACAGGCAACTGCAGGAAATATTATAGACGGTGATATTGCAACAGTTTGGCATTCACCCATCACCGATCCCAAAACACTTCCTCCCTTTGATTTTTATATAACACTTCCTGCTCTTACCGATATTTCGGGCGTTATCTACACTCCCAGAACAACAGGTTCTTCAGATTCGGGTATTGTAAGCAAGATGGAAATTTATGCATCTGAGACCGATGACGGTGAGCTTATGAAGATAGGCGAGTACAGTCTTGCACAGACAAAAGATGTGAAGACTATGGAATTTGCCGCAAATCTTATGGTTAAAAAGCTTAAGCTTATAGTAACGGAAGGTCGTAACAATTACGGCGTAATTGCAGAGCTTGACATTCGTCCTGCAACCGAAGGCTATAAGGATATGACAGTATCTGAATACGTAAAAAATCAGGAAGCAATGAAGCTTTACGAAATGGACAAAACCTTCTTCCGCGCATGGAGCGAATCCGTTTGGGGAGACGACTATTTAGGTCAGAACGTATTTGATGCTTCTCCCTCCGGTGATAAAATGTGGCACTATAAGCCCGGCACCATGATGCCCGTAAAGCTTGAAGTTGACTTAAACGGCGTTGGCAGAATAGCGGCATTTGCATATACCCCCAGAGTAAAGGATGCATCAGGTCACTGGGTTGAATTTAACCTCTACGCTTCACAAGACGGAGAAACATACGAGCAGGTATTGGAAAACTACAGACTTGACCCTGCAAGCTTTGATACCGTAACAATTCGCTTTGATGAGCCTGTTATGGCAAGATACTTCACCTTTGAAGTATTAAACGGCAGAGGCGGTCATGCAGCGTGTCAGGAGCTTGCATTCTTCCAGTACAAGGAAGATATGGATAACTATAAGCTTGATAACAGAGAGATATACACGCTCAAAATAGGAAGCAATGTGCTTAATGTAACCCACGGTAAGGAAAACTTTGATGTAGACCTTGGCGTTGCACCCTTTATCGTAAGCGGAACAACAATGATTCCCTTAAGAGGACTTCTTGAGCAGATGGGAGCGACTATTTCCTGGGATGGCACCATCGACCAGATTACAATTGAGAAAAAGGGCAACGATACTATGATTATGCAGGTTGAACATGAGCCTGTATTAATCGGCGGAAGACGTTACAGTATGCTTATAGCCCCCAGAATTGTAAATTCAAGAACATTCATTCCTTTAAGATTTGTATCGGAACATCTTGGCTATGATGTGGCTTGGGATGGTGCTACACAGACCATTACAATCACAAAACCGATGTAAGTTAAAATACGGACGGGTAAAACCGCCCGTATTTTTTGCATAATGTTTAACTTGACAAGTCAGTTAAAATGTGGTATAATATATAAGCTGTGAAAGGCGAGGGGAGTTTGCCCATAAGCCTTATGGCGATGCATCCCGCCATACATAGCATTATTTTTGTCCCGCAATAACGATAGAGGCTTAATCAATAATAAAGGAAAGGAGAGATAAGATGGCAGAAAGCGAAGAAAAGAAAAAAAGCAGAGGAATAAAAGGAATTGCTAAAAAAGCCATAAAGGAGCTTGAACGAATAGCATTTTCCGAGGAGGAACCTATTAAAATTCGCATGGATATTCTGAAATGGTTTGCCGAGCTTGAGGTGGGTAAGCCCAAGGCTCACCCTGATGGCGATGATAAGGCGAATAAAACCTTTGATATAAAAGTACACATGGCTGAATAAAAAGGCTCACAAAAAGCTTTTGGAGCCTTTGTGAAGGATATAAAAAAGCGTTGAAGCTAATTTCTTAGCTTCAACGCTTTTAGTTTTAATTTATTCGCCTGTTGTTTCTACGGATTCATCGTCGGAATCTTCTTCATTGATGTCTCCGCCGGGAACTTCCTCATTAGAATCTTCCGCTTCGGGATCTTCTGTATCCTCTTTGGGATAGTTTGAGGTTACGAATTCTTCAATTGCGGCTGTTGCCTCATCGTATGCCTCATTTAATTCGATAACGGAAGAGGCATTTATGAATGATTCTTTATAGCCGTCGATAAGCTCATTAAGTTCAGTGTCTTCGGTAAAGTCATAACCGAAATTTTCAATAAACTCATCAAATGCAGTCAACTTGTCACTTACAACAAGTGTAATAACAGTTTCATCAATATCTGAAAGTGCATTTGCGACAAGTGTGTCGATTTCACTCTTTGTTGTTGCCGCGTCAATGTCCTCAAACACATTTTCAATAATTTCTGCCGCATCTGTATAAATATTGGAATCTACATAATCCTCAATAGCTGCTTTTGCATAATCGATATAGCTGTCAGAAGGTACATTATCAACATTTGCCTTTGCTTCATCGAGAGCAACTGTAATCTCTTCTTCTGTTGAAGCATCGTTTATTGCATGCTTTCCGTCGGAAAGGATGCCTGCAAATGCATCACCGTGTATGGTGTAGTCGCTCATATCCAAATCATCTATATAGTCTGTAAGCTCGTTTTTAGCTTCCAGCTTTACTTCAGCCAGAGGATCTTCTTCGGGTGTGTCAACACCTTCGTAATTTCCGGGATTTGCCTGAGCCGCTGTACGGATGAGATAAATGAATTTAACTGTGGCTTCACCGGAAGAAATTGCCGCAGAACTGTTGGTGGTGTAAACAAAAATCTTGTCCGCATCCTTATATCCGAATTTTTCCTTAGTGAAAAGATCTGTCTTAAGGTGGTTTTTAACAGTAGTATTGCTTGAATACATTGTTACTTTTTCTTCGGTTTCGTCGTAAACGAAAAGCTTGGTAGAAGTTTCTAAGTTATATTCCTCGTCAAAAGATTCATCAAGCTCTTCAAAATAGTCGGTGTAAAGCATGGGGTTCACCACGATAGTGCCGTAACCTGAGTTGTCATAGGACTGAACCGTACCGTAAATTGTACGATATTCGGCGTTAGCTGCGAAATTCTTCTGACCTTCGGGATAAATATCAAATCCGTTTATACGTCTGTATGAATCCTCGGAAGAAGCACGAAGAAGGGTTTCGTTGTCTATTCTCTTGTCAGGAAGATCCGTTACATCCAAAGCATGATAGAAATCATACATTGTTTTATCAAGAGCTGTGGAGAAGAGAATTACATCACCGACATTAAGTTCTTCGTACTTGTCGAAAGCAGGAGAGTCTGAATGAAGTTCGATGGAAAGTTCGCTGGAACTTGCTGCTGTACGATACTTAATCTTTAAGATATCAGGATCGATATTGTCTTCATCGTCAAGGGATGTTATGACAGCCATTGTGGAGAAGGATGTTACAATATCTTTTCCGTCGCTTATATATTGGATGAGGAATTCTGCATAGCTTCCGCTTACATTATATGCTTCTACATAATAATCCAGCGTATTATAGAAATTTGAGTAAATGAATTTGCTTGCGGAATAATATTTTGAATCAGCTCTGTTACCGGGAACAAAAATCAATGTTGATTTATTACTGTTGTTGTAAAGCTTTGTTCTGCTTGTATAAGATCCGGAAGCTTTGTAGAAGCCGGGAGCGGAAGAGCTTGAATAATACTTGTGCTTACCACCGTTTTCAGCGGTTTCGTCATAAACAAGAGAGGTACTTCTGAACAGAGTGTTGAATCGTTCGTCACTCTCTGTTGAAAGGGCAGTACCCGTTGCATCGAGCACCGTGTCTAAAGCTGTAACCTGTCCGCCTGACATTTCATAACGGATGAAAGAAGAATGAGCGGAGTTTTTGTTGTTGGGGGAGGGTTTACCTTCGTTTATAAGATCTGCCGCAGTTAAAAGCCTGGTCATTACTTCTTCAGGATTGTTTTTGATCATAACACCGTCAACACGAACGGAAGATGCTACAAGCAAGGGACTTGTTGTGTGAGAGCCCATTGTTGACTTTGAGGGATCAACCTGATAGAGCATTATTGCAACTTTGTCACCTTCGTCCGGTGTTTCATCTGCTCCGATATAGGGCTCGTCTGCAGTGCCGTCGGCATCCTTATATGCCAGCATTGTTATATAGCCGTACTTGGAGTCGGCTGTGGAGATTATTTCTTCAATTGCAGCAACTTTTTTATCTGCATTGAAGTAAAGCTTTACGTTGTCATATTCCTCGGGGATATACTTATCACTTTCGGAATAGTTTTCAAGATAGTCAAGGTAGTTGTAGTTAAGCTTATATTCAACCTTTTTGTCGGTGGATTTGTTTCTTATCTGAATTTTGTCATCTTCCATCTTGATGAAGCTTCCGGAAACAGCAGTGTCTTCTGCAACTGTAATTTCTGCGGTGAATAAATCCTTATCAATGGATTCTTTGTAGTCGATTACATCATATTCGTCCAAGTCCTTGATATCAACTGCAGAGTTGCTTGAAGAGTTCTTCATTGTTGAAACGGTTCTGTCAATCTTTTTATCGGGATCGCTGTATAATACGTTTATATCGTCTTCTCCGTATTTAAGCTTAACAACACCGAGAGCTGACTGCTTACCGTTAATAACTGCGGTTTTGTATGACTCTACAAAAACGATATCAAACTTTTTATCTCCGTCATTGGAGATAAACTTAAAGGAACCGATTTTTGTATCGGTAATAAATGACGGATCAAATTCATAATCTGCGGCATCTGACATACATATGGATTTGTCGTTATAAATGATGTATACGTTTTCAGGGTTTGAAAGAACCAAAGAATCTTTTTTGCCGTCGCTGTTATAATATGTAACGGTAGGCTCTCCTGTCTCATCGCTTATTGTATAGCTTATAAAATCTTCAATGTCAACTGTAACCGCACGATTATTCTTTTCCACTATCGTGATGTCGGAGATATATTCTTTTCCGTCATCGTCTTCCTTGATTGTTGCACGGATATGTTTTCCAAGGTAGTCATTGACCTTCTTTAAATATTTCGATGCAACGGGAAGGTCTTCTCTTACTGTTTCGCCTTCCTTGTTCTGGTAAACGAGGGCGATTTCATCGGAGTAGAGAATGCTCTTTGTAGAATCGAGCATGGTGGTTTCGGTTCCCCAGACGATACCGGTGATTTTGCGGGAGTCGTCGTCACGGCCACCGCCTCCGCCACCTCCGCCACCGCCGCCGGAGGAGCCGCCACCGCCTAAGCTTATACCTGTAAACTTGGCATTTGTACTGTCGGTGGTTTTGTTGTTAGGAGTAATGGAAAGTGCATTATATATGAATATTGCAGTAGTACCTCTTGTTATAGCTCCGCTCTGTCCAGATGTATGAGTGGAATTTGCAAAAAGCTTTTTCTGCATTGCAAGCTGAATGTAGCCATCGGGATAGGAGAGGTTTGTGAAGCCTAAAGCACACATAATCATCTTTACCGCCTGCTCATATGTAACGGGAGCATCGGGCATAAAGGTTCCGTCGGGGAAACCTGAGATGATATTCATATCCTTTGCGATTTTTATGTAACTCTTTGCCCAGTGTGCACTTCCGCCCACATTGTCAACATCGGGAAAACCGGAGTCCTGCACGGTTTCTGTATAATTACCTAAAAAGCAAACGATAATTTTTGCAAACTCGGCACGGGTAAGTGTCTGGTCTGCCTTATAGGTTCCGTCCGGAAAGCCCGAAATAATATTTTTTTCCACAAGAGTATTTATGGAAATACCCAGGGGAGTTTCGTAATCTACATCAGAAAATTCCGATACAGAATCAACTTCCGAGGCTTCGGATGCTGCTGCACTTGTGTCTTCTGCAAAGCTTACGGGAATTGAAAGCATGCAAATTGCCAGAATAAGACACAGTGCCTTTTTCATAATGGTCATAATATTACCTCCTTATAGTGATAGTTATCCATTATAGTATTATTTTAGCATAAAATAAAGCTTAAGTCAAAGGAATTTTATTGTTATCGAGTGAATTTTTGCCTCTCTTTTTAAAGAGAAATATAAGTAAAGCGATGCCCAGAACAAAAAGGATTAACGAAAGTGCCTGGCTTGTTCTTATTCCTGTGTTAAAGAAGTACAGGCTGTCGCTTCTTAATCCTTCAACAAAGAAACGCACCGCACCGTACCATATCAGATAGAAAGAAACGGAAAAACCGTTAAATGTAAACTTCTTTGAAAGGAAGTGCATGAGAAGAAATCCTGTCGCATTAAGCAGAGATTCGTATAAAAATGTGGGGTGGAAGGGACCTTCTCCGTTAACCAACATTCCCAAAAGATATCCATCTGCACAAAGGGAGCCGTAAGCTTCTCCGTTTACAAAGTTACCCCATCTTCCTATGGACTGTCCTATCATAAGCCCTGCTGCGGCAAGGTCAAGATAGTGAAGTGCGGAAAGCTTTTTTACCTTGCAGTAAATTAAAATGACAGACATTACACCGATTACTCCGCCGTAAATTGCAATACCGCCGTTCCAGATTTTGAAAATATCCGTCCAGTTATCTTTATAGCTGTCAAGAGAAAACAAAACGTAATAAGCTCTTGCACAAATTATAGAAACGGGCAGGCAGTAAATAATTAAATCAAGAATGTTTTCGGTTTTGTTGCCGGCTTTTTTTTCTTTGTGATTTATGTATGCCCAGCCAAGGAAAAAGCCGAGGCAGATGATGACGGCATAATAATATATACCGCCACCAAGTGCATCAAATTCAATAAGTCTTCGGTTCATGGTAAAATCCAATCCCAGATTGGGGAATGAAACGTGAGTTTTCATGTTATTCCCCCTTTTTAGGATAAATTGCGGAAAGTACGCACTTTTCAGTATCAAGCTGAGAAAGTCTTCCTTCAATATCTTCAAGGGTTGCTCTGCTTACAAAGGATGGATAGGTTAAAAAATCCGCATCCTTTGCGGCAAAGCGACAAAAGGCATTTGAAAAGCTTTCCTGTTTATCGAAAAGAGAAACGGCACGGCCATAGCAAACACGCTTTGCACGTTCAAAAACATCCTTGCTGATTCCCTCTTTCTTAAGTGAATCAACTTCGCGACAAACGGCTTCATAAACCTCGTCAGGGTTACTGCTTTCACCTGAAAATGCAGAAAATGCATAGGTGAGTTCCCCTTCGTAGGAAGCATCGAAACTGTCATTTATTAAATTCTTTTCGTAAAGGCTGTTGTAAAGTTTGCTTCCGCGACCTGCTAAAAGTTCCAGCAAGATGCTCATTTCTGCATCAAGTTTTATGGCATCGTCACCCTCTTTGGGAAGGACAGAGTCCTTGAAAGCCACAACGAACTGGGGAGTTCCGATGTCAAAATAGTCCTTGATAACCTTTTTTGCAACGGACTCGGGTTCCTCGGGGAAGTGGTTTATAATTTCTCCGGGATTTGTGTCAGCCAGAATAAATCTTTCCACGTATTCGCCAACCTTTGTGGGATTAACGGCACCGGTTGTGAAAAGCACCATATTTGAGGGGTGGTAGAAGGTGTTATAGCATTTATAAAGCTTCTCCTTTGTTATTTCAGAAATGGATTCCACCGTTCCGGCAATGTCAATGTTCACGGGGTTTACGTTGTACATGGCACGAAGGGCATTGAAGTAAACATTCCAGTCCGGTTCATCTTCATACATTCTTATTTCCTGCCCGATTATGCCCTGCTCCTTTTCCACGGTTTCGTCGGTGTAGTAAGGATGCATTGTATAATCAAGAAGTGATTCTAAATTTTCGTAAAAGTTTGATGAAGCGGAAAAAAGATATGCTGTCATTGTAAAGCCCGTAAATGCGTTGGCATTGGCGCCGTAGGCTGAAAATTTATCGAATACATTGGAACCGTCCTCCTGGTCAAACATTTTGTGTTCCAGGAAGTGAGCAATACCATCGGGAATTTTTGTTGCCTCGGTATCACCGGGTGCAGTAAAGTGGTTATTAACAGAGCCATAGCGAGTAGCTAAAATTGCATAGCTTTTTGTAAATCCCGCTTTGGGAAGAACATATACCTTAAGTCCGCTTTTATGCTCACCTATATAAAGTGTTTCCTTCATGTCGGAGTAATATTTTTCGGTAAAGTACATTATCTGTCAGCTCCTTTCAGGAAATAAATAAGCTTGGGAGAGATGTTTTCGCCAACTTTTACAACATCTTCTTTAGTAACCTTATCAATTTTTTTGATAAGTTCTTCTTTTGTAAGTGTCATATTTATTAAAATTCCGGAAAGACAAAAGCCTGCAATGGAGCTTACGGAGTCGCCCATTGCTCTGAGAGAGTTAATCAAAGCCTTTTTGGAAACGGAAAGCTCGGTATCTGTGATGTCTCCCTCTGTCATCGCTTTGAACTGAAGGAAAATTTCCTCCTTGGCTTTTTCGAAATTTTTGCTTTCGATACCGCTTGAAACAACCATTATCCCCTTTGAATATTCATAGGTGCTTCCTGCATAGTAGGCAAGAGAAAGCTTTTCTCTGACATTCATAAAGAGCTTGGAGTGAGCTCCTCCGCCGAAAATGCTGTTATATACCATCAAAGCGGGATAGCCATCATCCATTGAAGATGGGACAGGAGTTGTAAAGCCTATGCAAAGCTTACCCTGGGAAACAGAAAGCTCCTCCGTTACAGTGGTGATTTCTCCGGCTTCTGCAGGGACGGTTTCAGGATATGGAGAGGTACGCTCATTTAAGGAGGAAAGCGCTTCTTTAATTATTTCAGCGGCATCATCCTCATTGAAATTTCCTGCAACTATTATATCAATGGGAGAATTATCAATAATTTCTCTATAGCGCTCCTTAAGAATTTCAGGAGTGATTGTTTTCAGTTTTTCGCTATATCCGTTTTCGGGAACGGCATAGTCGCTGCCCTTATTCATTTCTTCCTTGCATCTTAATACGGAATAACGCCTTTTATCGTTTTTCTCGCTTTCAATCATTTCGTAAAGATGCGTTTTTTCACTTTCAAGATAACTTTCGTTAAAGGGAACAAGGGGATTTAACAAAATGTCGGAAAGGAGGGAAATAGCGCCCTTAAAGCAATCTCCGAAAGGAGCGAAGCTGTCGGAAACACCGCTTACGGAAAAGGATAAGAGCTGAGTTTCTCCTCTTTTCTGAACATAGGCGGAAAATGACGCACCCATTAACATGTCAAGCTTTTCTGATATTGCCGCCTTTGTGGGGTAGGTTTTACTTCCTCTCTTTAACAGAAGGGGAAGAAGAGCGTTTTCGGTGGCAGTTTCTTCTTTAAGAGGGGTGTTTAAATAAATTCCCGCATAGTATGTCTTGAATTTCTTTTCCGGTATTAAGTAGAGATTAATACCCTTTTTAATTTCTGTTTTTTTCATCGTTACTGTCCTTTCTTTACTGCCTTTCGCTTGCCAGTTTTACAGCAAGATCTGCTACATCGGAGGCAGAATTGGGATGAGCATAAAATTCGGTAAGCTCTTTCATTCTTTCAAGCACTTCGGTATTTTTGTTGAGTCTGTATACCGCTTCTTCGATGGAATGAGTTCGGCTTACCGCCAAGGCAAGGCCTGAATTAAGTAAAAATTCACGGTTCCTTGTTTCCTGTCCGGGGATAGGCTCAACCAGAATCATCGGAAGGTGCTTGGCAAGACTTTCGGAAACGGAAAGTCCGCCGGGCTTTGTTATGATAAAGTCCGAAGCATCCATCATTACATTTATATTGTTCACAAAACCATAGGGATATACCTCATGAGTGTATTTAGTTTCTTTGATTTTGTCATAATTTTCTTTATTGTTTCCGCAGACGCACAAAATCTGAAAATCGTCCTTCAAAGAGTCGATTTTCTTGACAATGGAGGGAACGTCCCCAAAGCCCATGCTTCCGGTCATAAAAAGAATGGTGGTTTTATTTCCTATGCCGAGAACTTCTCGGGCACTGTTTTTGTCAATTTTTGTTGCGAATTTTACAGAAATGGGAATACCGAAAGGATAAATTTTTTCTTCGGGAATATTTTTCTTTCCGCAATGATACCCCAAAAATTCGCTTGGAACAACATAAGCATCGAGGTTGCTTTTCTGCCAGTAGGGATGCACGGTAAAGTCGGTTATTATTCCGATTACGGGAATATTTCCGATTTTTTTGTGTTTTTTTGCCGAGGTCATCATGATGGCGGGAAAAACATGGGTGCATATGATACAGTCGGGCGCATAGTCTTCTATATAGTCTGCCACCTTTTTATACATAAGCTTCTGGGATTCTTTGGTAAATCCTGAGCCTAAACCGTGTTCATCGGCAATCTGATAAAATTTTCCGTAAAGCTCAGGAATATGTTTTGTGGACAAAAGATATCCTTTGTCGATAGTTTCTCCGAGGGGAGAAAATATATATTTATAAACATCAAGAATATCGGTGTCATGATTTTTGTTAATCAATGCTTCAGAAAGTGCCTTTGCACATTGGTGGTGCCCCTGACCTGCGGTGACAGATAAAATTAAAAATTTCATTGTATTACCCTTTCTTGAATTATGTAACCAAAAATACCAACTTAACATATTATGTCTTGAGAGCTTAAGAAAGCTCTTAAGAAGAAATATCTTCTTAAAAAACAAGGAGGATTTTTTATGTTTTGCTCAAATGGTAATTCCGGATCCTGGATTATAATTTTAATCCTTATCCTTTTATTTGCCGGTGGCAATACAGGTTATGGACTCTGCTCAAATCAGAATACCTGCGGAAACAACACCTGCTGCTGACCATATATGCCCGCCCGCTTTTGCGGGCGGGTATCAGAAAAATCTTCCCTGAATCAATGTTTTTCAATTTTGAAAGGAGTTTATTTATGTTTGGTAACAACAACTGCGGATGTCTCTGGATCATTGTTCTTATACTTATTTTGTGCAGCTGCAACAATGGCGGCGGATGTGCAAGCGGAAATACAGCCGGTAACGATTGCAACTGCGGCTGCATCTGCTGAAAATAAGATTCGGGCAAGACCGCTTTTGCGGTCTTGCTTTTATTTTAATATACCTCTTGACTTAAGCTTATCGCAAAGTGCGAAAAGAGCATTTGCCCTGTGGCTTATTTTGTTTTTTTCTTCCAAAGAAAGTTCGGAAAAGGTTTTGCCGAGGGAGGGAACATAGAAAACCGGATCATAACCAAAGCCGCCTTCTCCTCTTTTTTCGTCTATTATTTCTCCGAGACATTCACCTTCGGCGATAACTATATCATCCTCTGAAAAGGCAAGAGCAATAACCGAAACAAACTTTGCTTTTTTATTTTCCTTTCCCGAAAGTTCGCGGTGGAGCTTTCCGATAAGTTCATCCTGGGATGCTCCTTCTCCTGCCCAGCGGGCGGAATAAATTCCGGGAGCACCTGAAAGAGCCTCCACACAAAGCCCTGAATCGTCTCCGATTGAGGGGGTTTTTGTTATTTTATAGGTTTCAAGAGCTTTTTTAACGGCATTTTCCGTAAATGTTTTGCCGTCTTCCTCCACTTCGATTTCGTATCCTGCTTCCTTTAAGGTTAACACCTCGAAATCGGAGTTCAAAAGGGCAGATAATTCCTTAACCTTCCCTGCATTGTTTGTTGCCATTATAAGGCGCATGAAATCAAGTCCTTTCTTATTTCAAAAGAGCAAGCTCTCTCTCGTTGAGCACGGATTTTTGTGCTTCGAACAGCTTCTTTATGGATTCAACACCTAAATCGTAAAGAGCATCAAGCTCTGCTTTTTTGTATGTGCCGTGCTCTGCAGCGCCCTGAATTTCAACGATGTTGAAATCTCCGTCAAGAATTAAGTTCATGTCAACATCAGCCCGGCAGTCTTCCTCATAGCAAAGGTCGGTCATGATTTCTCCGCCCACCTTACCGAGACTTACTGCGGCAATCTGGCTTTTAACGGGATTTTCCGTAATGAGACCTTCCTCCATGAGCTTGGCAACTGCGATTAATGTGGCAACGAAAGCCCCTGTGATGGAAGCAGTTCTTGTTCCGCCGTCTGCCTGAATAACATCACAGTCAATCTGAATTGTACGTTCTCCAAGCTTATCAAGGTCAAAGCCTGCACGGATTGTTCTTCCGATAAGACGCTGAATTTCTGCACTTCTGCCGTTTAACTTGAGCTTTCCGATATCACGGCTGATACGCTCCGCGGTAGCTCCTGGAAGCATGGAATATTCGGCAGTGATAAAGCCGCTTCCTGTGTCCTTCTTAAAGGGAGGAACCTTTTCGTCAACGGAGGCGGTAACTATAACCTTTGTTTCTCCGGTTTCGATTAAAACGCTGCCTTTTGCATATTTGGTAAAATCTCTTGTAATTTTACAATTTCTTGTTTCATTTAAGTTTCTTCCGTCTGTTCTCATAATTAAACCTCCTGATTTAACTAAAATTTCGGTACCTTATAGTATATCATAAACCAAGAAAAAAGAAAAGCTTTTTTTCTTATCATAGCACAGGATTTTCGAGAATATCATAGGACAAAGGAGGATGATTGCTTTGATGTACCACAGCATGAAAAAAGAAGCCGTTCTGAAAGAACTTGAAACAAGCCTTTCCGGACTTACGGAAAAAGAGGCGGAAACAAGGCTGCTAAGATACGGTAAAAACGAAATAACGGGAAAAAAGAAAAAAAGCATTATCAAAAAGTTTTTGGCTCAGTTTTCGGATTTTTCAATAATTGCACTTTTAGTTGCATCAGCTCTTTCCTACGGAGTTTCTCTGTTGGGAGGTGAAAACGACTTTACGGAGCCTCTGATAATTCTTGCAATCGTGGTAATAAATGCATTAATCGGAATAATTCAGGAAAGCCGTGCGAATCGTGCCATTGATGCACTTAAAAGTATGTTTACGCCAAAGTGTATTGTTATTCGTAACGGAGATGAAAGAACGGTGGAATCTTCGTTAATCGTTCCCGGTGACATAGTGAAAATAAAGCAGGGAGACAGGGTTTTTGCCGATATGAGGATTGTGGAAAGCTCCATGCTTTCGGTGGATGAATCCTCTTTGACGGGAGAATCCTTACCGGTAGTAAAAGAGGAGGGAGTTCTTTCTGATGACACGCCCTTATCGGAAAGGATAAATTGTCTTTATTCATCGGGCCTGGTAACGGAAGGACACGCCCTTTGTGTGGTAACAAAAACGGGAATGGAAACAGAAGTGGGAATTTTAGCTTCGGCAATAGATGATGAAAGGGAAGAAAAAACACCGCTTTCCGAAAAGCTTTCAAAATCAGGAAAGGTTATGGCGTTATCCGCCCTTTTTTGTTGTATATTGCTTTTTATAATAGGTATAGCGAAGCATTACGATCCGCTTTTTATGTTTATGACTTCGGTTTCTTTGGCTGTGGCTGCCATTCCGGAAGGTCTTTCTGCCATAGTTACCGTGATGCTGTCTTTATCCGTTTCCAAAATGGCGAAAAAGAAAGCGGTGGTAAGAAACCTTTCTGCAGTGGAAACTTTAGGGAGTGCTACTTGCATCTGTTCCGATAAAACGGGAACGTTAACAGAAAATAAAATGACAGTAGTAAAGGTTACCGGGGAAGAAAAGGAAGTACTTATGCTTATGGCTCTTTGCTCGGACAAGGGAGAAAACCCAACGGAAAAAGCAATATTGAAAGCATGGGGAGGCGATAAGGATGCTCTTGATAAAAAATATTTAAGAGTGGATGAAATTCCGTTTTCCTCCGGCAGAAAGAGAATGCTTACGGTAAATAAGTCAGAGGCGGGCTATATAACCGCAGTAAAGGGAGCCTTTGATATAATTTTTCCTTTTTGCTCATTTATTTATGAAAACGGAGAAAAAAAGCTCCTTACAAGAGAAGATAAGGAACGTATAAAAACTCAGTGCGAAAGTCTTTCCTCAAAGGGCTACAGAGTAATCGCGTTGGGTGCTAAAAAAAGTAACAATACAGACAAGCGAGAAGAAGGGCTTACCTTTATGGGTATGGCAGCCATAACCGATCCCTTGCGGAGGGAGGCGAAAAGTGCGGTTAAAACCTGTAAAAAAGCAGGGATAAGGGTTATTATGATAACGGGGGATCATAAAAGCACTGCCCTTTCGCTGGCGAAGGAGCTTTCTATAGATAAGGGCGGTGTTTTAACGGGAGCAGAGCTTGATTTAATGAGTGAAGAGGAATTTATGCACTCTCTTAAAAGGGTTTCGGTTTATGCAAGAGTGCTTCCGGAGCATAAAATCAGGATTGTAAAGGGCCTTAAAAAACAGGGGCACATTGTTGCAATGACGGGAGACGGTGTAAATGATGCTCCTGCTCTTTCGGGGGCGGACATCGGATGTGCCATGGGAAAAACGGGGACAGAAGTTGCAAGAAGTGCTGCCGATATGGTTTTGACCGACGATAATTTTGCAACAATTGTGGAGGCGGTTAAGGAGGGCAGGAGTCTTTTTGAAAACATAAAAAACGCCATACATTTTCTTTTATCCTCAAACATCGGCGAAGTGTTTCTTATGATGACGGGCTTTTTGATGGGAAATGGGGCAATTCTTTATCCTGTAGAGCTTTTATGGGTTAATCTTATCACGGATTCCCTTCCTGCCATCGCTCTGGGAATGGATAAGGAAATAGGAGATATAATGGAAAAAAAGCCGCGGAATCCCCAAAAAGGATTTTTTGCAGACGGCCTTTTTACGGAAATAGTCCTTGAAGGGCTTCTTATCGGAATGACGGCGTACACCGCATATGTTTACGGAAGCACTAAAATAGGCGGGGGAGAAGCACTTGGAAGGACGCTTGCCTTTTGCACCTTAAGTATATCACAGCTTATTCATGCATTTTCGGTAAGAACAGAAAAAAGCATATTCAGGGACAGCAGAAAAAATAAATGGCTTTCAGCCTCATTTTTCATCGGGATTTTCCTTCAATATGCCTCTTGCAGTAATTCTTTCCTTTGTAAAATATTCAAAACAGTAAGCCTTGATTTAAATTTGTCGGTAACAGCCTTTCTTTTTGCATTAATACCGCTCTTTGTGGTGGAATTATCAAAGCTCACAAAGTTGACAAAGAAGGGGAATTGATATATAATTAAAGCCTGTGGAATATTTCCATAGGCTTTTGTTACTTAGGACGGAGGAATTTTCATGAAAACTGTTATTTTTGACCTTGACGGAACACTTCTTAACACCATTGACACCATAACATATTACGGAAATAAGGCGTTAAGTAAATTCGGATTTAAGACCTTCGATGCTGAGGATTATAAATATTTTGTGGGAAACGGTGCAGTTAAGCTTATTGAAAGAGCACTTACTGCCTCAGGCGGTTACACCGAAGAAGAATTCGGGAAGGTTTTTAACTACTATAACGAAATATATAACGCCGACAGCTTGTATTTAACCCGTCCCTATGACGGAATAACAGAGCTTCTTAAAAAGCTTAAAGAACAAGGCATTAAAACGGGGATTATTTCAAATAAACCTGATTTTGCCACGGTGGATGTGGTAAAAAAAGTGATAGGCGATGAGCTTATTGACATCTGTCACGGCGGAAGAGACAACTTCCCCTTAAAGCCGGACCCTGCATCAACCATAGACATCATGAAAGAGCTTTCGGCAGATGAAAAAATATCCGCCTTTGTGGGGGATACTTCGGTTGACATTAAAACAGGCAAAGCGGCAGGTCTTCACACAATCGGAGTTAAGTGGGGATTCAGAACAGAGGAAGAACTGAAAGAAGCAGGAGCAGAATTTATTACCGACAGCGCAGAAGAACTTTTTGATATAATTATGAATTTATAGGTGATACCATGAAATTTGCTAAAGAGGGAATGTTTCCCGAAAATCCCAAGTGGGAAGAGGCTGTAAAAAGAGAAAACTCCATATATAACAGAAGTGCGGATGTGAGAAGTGCCTTCGGAAGAGATTATACGAGAATAATTCATTCCATGGCATACCGCCGCCTTAAGCATAAAACCCAGGTGTTTTTCTCGCCCAAGAGTGACCATATTTGCACAAGAATCGAGCATGTGGGTCATGTGGAATCCGTTAGCTACACAATAGGAAGCCATCTCGGATTAAACACAGAGTTGACCCGTGCTATTTCCATGGGACACGATTTAGGTCATGCTCCCTTCGGCCATTCCGGTGAAGGGATTCTTCATAAAATTGCAGTGAATTCGGGGGCAAAGGAAGGCTTCTGGCACGAGAGGAACAGTCTTCACCTTGTGGATGATCTGGAACTTTTGGAGGACGATAAGAGTATAAGGAAAAATATGAATTTGACATATGCCGTTCGTGACGGAATAATCGCCCATTGCGGAGAAGTGGATGAAAACAACCTCCGCCCGAGAGAGGATGCCGTTCCCTTAAAGGATTTTAAAAAGGCGTCTGATTTTTCGCCCTTTACCTGGGAAGGCTGTGTAGTAAAACTTGCTGATAAAATTTCTTATCTCGGAAGAGATTTGGAGGATGCTTTAATTCTTAAGATTCTGACACGAGAACAGCTTTCCGAGCTTGTTAAAATCTTAAAAGAGGACAAGCGCTTTTCCGGCATGAGCATTGAGCATATAAATAATACCGTTTTGATAAGTGAATTTATTTCCGATGTGTGTAAAAACAGCAGTCCTGAAAAGGGAATTTGCCTGTCCGAACAGAGAGTGCATCTGATGAAGCTTATTAAGGAGTTTAACTATCAGCATATCTATGGACATTACCGCCTTACGGGCTACAAGGAGTTTGCGGAAATTGCCTTAAATAAAATTTTCGACACGCTCTATATGGCTTATAAAGGGGCAGAAACACCGTCTGAAATTAAAAAGGCATCTTTGTATTATCCCTTTATGAAAAGCTTTTTGCATTGGATTGAGCAGTATTGGGAGCTTCCTTCCGAGCTTGATACATCAAAACTTAAAAACAAGAAAATTTATAACATAGCAGAAAATAAAGCTGACTATGCAAGGGCAATAGTGGATTACATCTCAGGTATGAGCGATACCTATGCAGAGCAGGTTTACAGAACAATTATAAATTTCTGAGGTTAATATGCTGAAAATTGAAAGAACAATTATTGTTGAAGGAAACTATGATAAAATAAAGCTTGCCAATTTGGTGGATGCCCATATCATTGCCACAAACGGATTTCGTATTTTCCGTGATAAAGCCATGAAGGATATGATTTCGGCATTGGCTAAAAAAACGGGGATAATTATACTCACCGATTCTGACAGAGCGGGCTTTGTAATAAGAAACCACATAAAGGGATTTTGTCACGAAGGCGAAATAATAAATTTATACATTCCCGATGTAAAAGGCAAGGAAAAAAGGAAGGAAGAGCCTTCAAAGGAAGGGCTTCTCGGCGTTGAGGGCATGGAGGATGAAATTTTAATAAAGCTTCTTAAGGATGCGGATGTTAAAAAAGAAGAAAAAAAGAGCGAGGTGTCCTACTATGAGTTTTATTCCGACGGCTTTGCCGGTGGAATGGGAAGCTCTGCTTTAAGGGAAAAATTCTGCAAAGAAGTAAACCTTCCGAAACGCCTTTCTGCAAAGGAACTGCTTGCCGTTATTAACAGGCTTTATACCCCCGAGGAATACAGATCGATAAGAGAAAAAATAAAAGCTTGAAGCATATTGCACAAGTCCGGTAAAAACGGACAATAGAAAAAAGAGACCTCCTATGGTAGAATTAAAGAAACTACCATAGGAGGATTTTTTATGCCCAGAGAGTACAGACATATAAAACAATATGA
>JAZRHF010000059.1:0-23510 GCA_045644565.1 Clostridia bacterium
TAAAACGTAAAAGCGGTTGGCGAAATCCAACCGCCTTTTTGTATGGAAGAATGACAGCGAGAGGGGTGTCATTCTGACGGAGGTGCTTTGCACCGAAGGAAGAATCTCTCGCTTTGAAAATGTTTAAAAAAGACAAGTAAAATTTAATTTGCCATATTGCAATAAATGAACGGTTGTGATAAAATGAATAAAAGAAGCTTTATTGCTTTCAGTGTTTAAGGAGGAATAAAATATGAAAAAAGCATTATCTCTGGCACTCATCATATGCTTTGCTTTTTCTTTCTTCACCTCCTTTGCAGAAGGGGATACTACCCTTTATGTAAAGGATGCCGAAGCAGGAGACGGCGTAACGCTTTCTGATGAGGTAAGATTAAGCGCAGGACAGTACATAAAGTTCCCTGCGGTTAATTTAGACGGCGTAAAATCAATTTTAATCACGGGTAAGCCCGACTACGGCACCGCAAAAGACGGTGAAGTTATGGAAATCCGTATGGATTCCATGAACGGCGCGCTTCTCGGCTATGTACCTATGGTTGAAGCAAATGAGGAGGGAAACTTTGGCGTTAATATCAGCGCAAGCGGAACTCACGACATTTTCCTTTCTCCCATCGTTGCAAATAACGCTACCGTAAAAAGCATCACCCTTTCAAAGAGTGAATGCACAGAATTTACGGGAAGAACAGTTGCAACGGATGCCGATGTAATTGACCTTCACGTTGAAAACTGGGCAATGACAGACGGTCTTGGCAGAACACTTGCGGACTACGAAGAGGTTGGCGAGTTTGATTCCACAAGAAACGTTGGTCTTTTCTATCACACCTGGCACGCTTCCTGGGAAGACGGCAGACCGGTTGTAAACAACACCGAATGGTTCAAAAAATACCCCGAAATTTTCGAACCCGACCAGTATATGACCCCCCAGTGGCCCACCGATGCAATTTATTTCTGGGATGAGCCGCTCTTTGGTCACTATTCCGGCGTTGACTATTGGGTATACCGTAAGCATGCGGAATTGCTCGGAAGTGCAGGCGTGGACTTTTTGTATTTCTACGATACCAACGGAAGCCGCTATTTCCATAAGAATATGACAACTCTTGCAGAGGCGTTTTCCGATGCGATGAAAATGGGAACACCCTCGCCCAAGATTGTAATGCTCAGTAACTTATCCTTCCCTGTAAAGGAAACCTGGCCTCAGATAAAGCATGCATACCTTTCTTTCTACAAGCCCGGTATGTATAAGGAAACCTGGTACTATTTAGAGGGTAAGCCCCTCTTTATGGGACACATTGAGTGTATCGAAGAATTCTATGACAAAAACGACCCTGCAGATGTGGCTCTTGCTAATGAAATTATGGACTTCTTCACCTTCCGCGGAAACTATGCGGGTGCACCCTATACACTCGGAAAGTGGCAGTCCCTTGATGCAAATTTCCCCAAGGAGCCTGTGCTTACACAAGGCCCGAACGGCAGATCGGAAGCAATTTCATTAAACTTTGCAAGCCTTGATCACCATGTTACGGGAATAAAGGTTGCGGCAAGCTCTCCCCACGTTTACACCCAGGGCGATACTCACTACTACGGCAGAGACTACCGCGAAAATATGCACCTTTATGATATATTTGCAGAAGAGCAGTATGCTGCCGCAAAGGACGTTGATGCAGACATTCTTCTTGTGGACAGCTGGAACGAGTGGCAGGTAGGCAGACAGAAGGACTACTCCAATATGGGTAAGGACGACGTTTACTACAAAAACTCCTTTATCGACCTTTTCGACGAAAGGACCAGCCGTGACTGCGAAATGACAAAGGGCAGCTCAAAGGACTATTCCTATTCTCTCCTTTGCGATATAGTAAGAAAATGGAAGGGCTTAAATAAGCCTGCTTCCGCATCTTCTGAAGTTACAATCGACATTGCGGGCGATATCGCTCAGTGGAACGGCGTTGCTCCCGAATTTATCAATAACCGCGGTACATATACGAGAAATCAGATGGGCTACGGCGGAGTGGTTTATGAAAACTACACAGCAAGAAACAACGTAATTTTATCCAAGGTTGCAAGAGATTCCGAAAAGGTTTATTTCTATGCAGAAACTTTAGAAAAGCTCACTCCCGAAACCGATGCAATGTGGATGAGACTCTACATCAATACCGACCGCAACCGTGCAACCGGCTGGGAAGGCTATGAATTAAGAATAAACGGACAGAATGCAGGCTCTTTTGAAGTTTTCGAAAACGGAGCATGGGTTCTTAAGGGAAGCGTAGCATATTCTGTCGGCGAAAAAACCTTGCAGATTGCCATTCCCAGAGCTGACGCAGGTCTTACAGGCACACTTGACTTTGAATTCAAGTGGGTTGACAACTCAGACGATTCCGATATCCTTAACTTCTATGTTGACGGTAATGCGGCTCCTTTAGGTCGCTTTAATTACAGATACACGGAAAAGGAACTTATCTCTATGACGGCTGAGCAGAGAGCAGCTCTTTCCGGCACAACCATCGTTAAGGGCGGTTCAAACCGTGCGGCAGTAAACGGCGCAAAGATGTTTACCTACGAAGCAGACCTTCGCTACGGCGCTAAAGTTATGGAAGACGGCGTGACCTACTTCCCCGTAAATCTCTTAAAGGAAACACTTACCTTCGGTAAGAGCAGAATTATATTTGAAGCGGACCGTAATTTCGTAAAGATGCAGAACCACGACATTCTTGTTTACACCTATGTTGGCGGTGACTATGCTTATGCAAACGGCGCTTATAAGGCAATTACGACACCGGTAAGAAACATTGACGGCATTCCCTACATCCCCGTAACCTTTATGGCAGAAGCCTTCGGTATGGAAGTTTATGATGCAGGCGACAATGTATATGCATTTGGTGCAAGTGTTGACAGGGCAACTGTTGACGCCGTTAAAAATCAGTTTTAAGGAGGCGGAAATATGAAAAAGTTAGCTTTATTAATGGCATTTATGATGCTCTTTAGCATTATTATCCCCGTTTCCGCCGAGGAAACAGACGAAATTGCATTTATGGCAGACGAATATGTGCCTTTCCAGTGGACTTATGAGGCAAGCTCCGCAAAGTCCTGGGGTAAGGTTGAAAATCTCTTTGACGGAACTCACGGAAAAATCTGGCACTCGGACTATAAGGAAGCAGAAGGCAAGGTTTTAGAAAAAAGCCCTCTTCCTCACACCGTAACAGTAACCTTCCCCGAAGCAACGGATATAGCAGGTTTCCGCTATTATCCCAGAACCTGGGGCGGAACATCCGGTAAAGTAAAGGAATTTTCCGTTTACGGATCTGCTGACGGAAGCAGCTTTTCCTTAATCGGTAAGGGCTCATTTACCTACACTCCCGGTATGGCTGATATAACTCCGAAGGAATATAAGCTTCCCAAGGCAGGAAGCTACAAGGCTATGAAAATTGAAATCACCGCGGCAGAATCCGACTACGGCACAGGCGGAGAGCTTCGCTTCTTGAAGCCTGCAGGCGACATCAATACAGACGAACCCGTTGAAATCGTCAATGACTCCTGGACAATTACTACAACAAGCGAAAAGTCCTGGGGTAAGGCAGAGAGATTGTTTGATGACAATATGGAAACCATCTGGCATACAAACTATACCGAAGCAGACGGTGCTGTTACAGGAAAGGATGTTCTTCCCCAGTCGGTAACGGCAACATTCGGCGACAAAATCGAAATCGGAGGTATCCGTTATTATCCCCGTATCTCGGGCGGATACGCAGGTAAGGTTAAGAAGTTCAAGCTCTACGGCTCCGAAAACGGAACAGACTTTACCTTAATCGGCGAAGGCACATTTGCCTACACTCCCAATATAGAAGATAAAACTCCCAAAAACTATATGCTTGCAAAGCCCGGAAACTATAAGGCAATCCGCTTTGAAGTACTTGAGGCTGAAGGCGGATACGGAACAGGTGCGGAGCTTAAGTTCTTAACGCCCGGTGTAATCGGCGGTGCTGAAAATGCAGGTACAGCGACAACTCCCTCTGCTCCTGCAACAGGTACAACTACTCCTGCTGCACCCCAGACACCCGGAGAAAAAGTACTCGATATTCCCGAACCCACAGTTGACCTTTCAAAAACATATTCCGATATAAATCTTGACCCCTCCGAAATCACACCCAAGGCAACCTGGACAGCAACGGCATCTTCCGAGAAGTCCTGGGGTAAGGCTGATGAAGTAATATCAGGCAGAAAGGACGACTGCTGGCACACCAACTATGACGAGGCAGACGGTCAGATTACCCATAAGGATCCTCCTCCTTATGAACTTGTTGTAAACTTCAACGAAGAAGTGGAATTTTCCGGTATGAGATTCTATGTTCGAAAGAACAACTATTCCGGCTACTTCAACGAGGCTGATATCTATGTTTCTGATGACGGTGAAACCTTCTATAAAATCAGCCATAAAACCTATGATAACGGCAGAAGCGGCAGTGCAACAAGCCCTATTGAGGCGCCCAACACGGTAAAATTCGGTGCAAACATAAAGGCAAGAGCGGTAAAGATAGTGGTAACTGACTCCTGGAACAGCCTTGCGGTACTCGCCGAGCTTGCATTCTTAAAGCCCGATCCCTTCTGGAGCGAAACAGTTACCGCAAAGGAATATTACGAAAGACTTCCCGAGTTTACCTTCGGCTTTATTGACAGAGAGGGTATGACTGCAAAGGCTTCAAGCGAACAGCCTTATCACGGTATGAACGAATCCAATGCATACAATCTTTCTCTTATTCCGCAGCACGTTTTAGAGGATAATAACTCCATCTGGCACACCCAGTATATGAACGATGACGGCACAACAGCGGGCTTTTCAAAGCAGGTATTCCCCGCTTGGCTTGAAATTGACTTAAATGGCGAAAAAACCTTCTGCGGTGTTGCATTAAAGCCCAGAGGAAGCCACGCAAGAAGCGGTCACTGGAAGGCGTTTGAAATAAGCATTTCCGATGACGGCGTAAACTGGGAGCCTTACGTTGCATTTGATGCAACAATGCCCGAGGCGGTATCCTTTGACGACCAGTATTACTTCTTCTATGAGTATATTACAACCAGATATATAAGATTTGACATAACTTCATCTCTTGATGACGGCTGTAAGATTAAAAATGGTCACGCAACACTCTGCGAGGTTAACTTCCTTGTTCAGGAAAGTGTTGTAGAGGATCAGAAGGCTGAAAGCAGACAGCATTTTGAGCTTACCATAGGCTCAAAGGACATTCTTGTGAAAAAGGGTAAGGCAGAAGCTTTCACAAAGACAATCGACGTTGCACCCATGATAGTAAACGGCACAACCTTAATTCCCTTAAGAGGTCTCTTTGAGGAAATGGGGGCTGAAGTTATTTGGTACGGGGACACTCAGCAGATTGACGTTAAGAAGGACGATATGACAGTTACCTTCAGAATTGAAGATAACAGAGTAATTGCTGACGGACTTCGTTACAGTGCTATCGTTGCACCGAGAATCGTTGACGGAAGAACGCTTATCCCCTTAAGAATTGTTTCCGAAATCCTGGGATACACCGTAGGATGGGACGGGGAAGCACAGAAAATCACAATAGAGAGTAACTGATTTTATGCCGGATGTCTTTGACATCCGGCAGTTTTATTCGCCCGGCGGGCGAGCGATATTTGCTTTTTACAAGTGATATTGCCTTCGCAGAGGTATTGCCGTCGGCAGTTTGCATTTTTATCGGCAAATTACATATTTACAATATTATTTTCTTGTGGTAAAATATAAACCAATTAAATCCCGAAAGGATATGAAATAATGAAAATAGTGGTTAAAGTCGGTACATCTACCCTTGCTCACGCAACGGGCAGACTTAACATAAGAAGAATTGAAACTCTCTGCAAGGTATTATCAGACCTTAAAAATGCGGGACACGAAATTATACTTGTGTCATCGGGCGCTATCGGAATGGGCGTGGGAAAGCTTGGACTTTCAGAAAGACCTTCCGACATTCCGGGAAAGCAGGCGGCGGCAGCCGTTGGTCAGTGCGAGCTTATGTATACCTACGATAAGCTTTTCTCCGAATACAACCACAACGTAGCGCAGATATTAATCACGGCACCGGATGTTAAAAATCCCGAGCGCAAGGAAAACTTCCATAACACATTGGAAAGGCTTTTGGAACTTTCCGTGCTTCCCGTAATAAACGAAAACGACACGGTTTCAACCGAGGAAATCGTAATCGGCGACAACGATACCTTGTCTGCCGAGGTTTCTGCATCCATCGGTGCGGATTTACTTATTATACTTTCGGACATTGACGGACTTTATGATAAAAATCCGAAGGAAAATCCCGATGCGAAATTAATTCCCGTTGTGGAAAAGATAACCGACGATGTAAAAGCCCTTGCAGGCGGAAGCGGAAGTGCCCTGGGTACGGGCGGTATGATTACAAAAATCCGCGCGGCTGAAATTGCAACCGGAGCAGGATGCGATATGATAATCGCAAACGGTGCAGAGCCCGAAATTCTCTACGATATAGTTGAGGGTAAGAGTATCGGCACACGCTTTAAGAAGGTGAAATAATGGAAACAATCGAGCTTATAAAAAAGACCAAAGAGGCGGTTAAGTTTATTAAAACTGCTTCGTCGGATATGAAAAATAAGGCAATAGATGCTATGGCTGAAAGCCTTGTCAATCATACGGAAGAAATTTTAAAAGCCAACAAAATTGACCTTGATAATGCAAACGGCAAAATTTCCGAGGTGATGAAAGACCGCCTTATGTTAAACGAAGAAAGAATAGCATCTATGGCAAAGGGAATGAGAGAAATTGCCTTTCTTCCCGATCCCGTGGGTGATGTTTTGTCTGAAACGGTGCGCCCTAACGGAATAAAAATAATTAAAAAGCGAGTACCGATGGGACTTATCGCAATAATCTACGAGAGCCGTCCCAACGTAACAAGCGATGCGGCGTGCCTTTCGGTAAAAAGCGGAAACGCGGTAGTTCTCCGTGGCGGAAAGGAAGCCTATAATACAAGTGCGGCAATAGTTTCAGCCCTGAAAGAAGGCATTGAAAAGGCGGGACTTTCTCCCGATATCATAAACTTAGTCAGCGATACCACAAGGGAAAGCGCCAACGTACTTATGACGGCGGAAGGTCTTGTTGACTTACTTATCCCCCGTGGCGGTGCAGGTTTAATTAACGCCTGCGTTAAAAACGCCACCGTTCCCTGCATCCATACGGGTACGGGCATCTGCCACATCTATATAGATAAGGATGCGGACCTTTCAAAGGCAATAAAAATTCTTGAAAATGCGAAAACAAGCCGTCCTTCGGTGTGTAACGCGGCAGAGGTTTGCCTTGTTCATAAGAATGTGGCGGAAAAGTTTCTGCCCATAATAAAAGAGACTTTGTGCAACAAGAGAGCACTTGATGGTAAAATCCCCGTTGAACTTCGCCTTTGTCAAAAGTCGGCAGAAATTATTGACGGCACTTTGGCAGGGGACGATGACTTTGACACCGAATTTTTAGACTATATTTTAGCCCTTAAGGTGGTTTCGGACATTGACGAAGCCGTAGACCACATTTTAGCTCATTCAACGGGTCACAGCGAGGCGATAATTACCGAGAATAAGGCATCGGCTGAAAAGTTCTGCCTGGAAACCGACTCTGCGGCAGTTTATGTAAATGCATCAACTCGTTTTACCGACGGCGGAGAGTTTGGTCTTGGCTGTGAAATGGGAATTTCCACACAGAAAATGCACGCCAGAGGTCCTATGGGCTTATCGGAACTTACGGCGTATAAATATATAATCGAAGGTAACGGACAGGTAAGGTGATTTTATGAGTAAATTTAAGGTTGGCTTTATAGGCTGCGGAAATATGGGCTTTGCCCTTGCAAAGGCGGCATCAAAGGTTATCGGAGGAAAAGAAATTATACTTTCTGCCAAATCTTTGGCGGAAGCAGAGGGAAAAGCGGAGCTTTTATCCGCATCATGCGGCGAAAGAAGCGATGTACTTTATAATGCGGAGTTCATTTTCCTTGCGGTTAAGCCTCAAAATCTTTCTGATGTGGCAGAGGAAATTAAGGAAGCTGCAGAAAAAAGAGAGGATGAGCCCGTAATTATTTCCATGCTTGCAGGTGTAAGCCTTGAAACGCTCTCTGAAAAATTCGGAAAAGGGGTAAAAATCATAAGAATTATGCCAAACACTCCCGTAATGGCAGAAGAAGGCGTGATACTTATGAGTGTAAACGAAAACGTAGCAGATAAAGAGGCGGAGGAATTTAAGAAAATCATGGAAAAAGCGGGTATGATTGACGAAATCCCCGAAAAATTAATTGATGCGGGAACTGCCGTATCGGGATGCGGTCCTGCCTTTTGCTATATGTTTTTGGATGCTCTGGCAGACGGAGGAGTTGACCTTGGGATTCCGAAAGATAAGGCAATTTTGTACGCCGCAAAAACTCTTTTGGGCTCTGCTAAAATGGTGCTTGAAACAATGGAAAGCCCCTCGGTGTTAAAGGATAAGGTTACAAGCCCCGGAGGAAGCACCATTGAGGGCGTAAGAGCGCTGGAGGAAGGCGCTTTCCGCGGAACGGCAATCAATGCGGTTATAAAAGCATATGAAAAAACAGTAAAACTCGGGAAATAAAAGGAAGCATTGCTTCCTTTTTGTTTTTTAAAAGTTTACAAATAAAGAGGCCTAATGCCTTGACATAGAACTGTTAAAATGATATAATTTATTATGTATAAATGTAAATTATCCGAGGGAAATTTGGATATGTGTACATAATAAGCATTCAAAGAAAGGAACTGATGAAAAATGATGAAAAAGATGCTTATCTGGATTTTGGCAATTATGCTTTGCTTAAGTATGGTGCCTTCTCTTGCTGAAGAAGCCGGAGAGCCTGAAGGTTCTGATGTGATCCAAGGAGATGCCACAGATGAAACTCTCACTCCTGAAGGAGATGGGGAAGAGCCCGGGGAAGAACCCGAAGGAGATCTTGAAGAGGAGCCTGAGGAAGATTCCGAGCCTACTTTGGAAGATAAGGCTATCCGCTATGAAATGGACAGCGATGAAATATTAAGCCTCAGAGCGGCAGCTTTGGAAAAGTACAGCCTTTCTGAAACAGGTGAAAATCTTTCTTACATAAATATTATTGAAGTTTCAAACGGCTCTCTCTGGTATGACTATGACGGGTCAAAGGAAGAAAAGGTTAAGGATACTACAAAATATTATAAAAAGGGTTCAAGCTATAAGCTTATAGATAATATTACCTATGTTCCCAAGGCTACGTTTGAAGGCGAAGTAAAAATCAGCTATAAAGGTTACACCGATAAGAAAACAAGCTTTGACGGTATGATAATTATTGACGTTACTCTCGTTGAAGACAAGGGTGATCTTGAAAAGATTATCTACTATGCTGATGCGGAAGATAAAATTTCTTTTAGTGCATCGGAAATAAATTCCGTTTGCCGTAATGCAGGTTTTTCATTAAGCTATGTTACCTTTGTGCTTCCTAATTCTGAAACCGAGGGTGTTCTTTACTATGACTATAAGGCATCCAAGACAACCAACACAAAGGTTAAGACTACTACAAAGTACTATAAGAGCACAGAAAAGAGCACGATTGTAGACAAAGTAACACTTCTTGTATCTGAGGATGCAACAGAAAACTTTGATATCACCTATTATGCATACGATTCAGATGAAGAAAAGTATGAGGGTGTTATCAGCGTGAAGATAGATTCTGTCGGCGATGACTATGACATTTTCTATGAAGTAACAGGTGAGAGTGTGTTCTTTATACCCTCTGACTTTAATGAAGTGTGCTTAAATGAAACAGGTTCAAAGCTTTCTTATGTAAAGTTTTCTAATCCTTCAGTGGGCTCCCTCTACTATGACTATGACGATGAAGAGGGCGAAAAGGCAAAAATGTCCACCAGCAAGAAGTATTACTACGGAAAGAGCCCCTACCTCTACCTGATGGCTTATGTTCCCAAGGCAGATTATGAAGGAACTGTTTCTCTTGACTATGAAGGATTTAATGTTGAAGGCGAAAGCTATAACGGAACCGTTACGATTGAGGTTGAAACCACAGATGTTGAGGAAGCTTCGGATATTAAGTATAATGTAAAGAATACATCCTATAAAACATTATCCTCTTCAAACTTTACATCTGCTTGCGAAAAAGCAACAGGCGAAAAGCTTTCCTATATAAAGTTCTCCCTTCCTTCAGCAAGTCAGGGTACACTTTATTATAAATATTCCTCCTCAAAGAATGACAACGAAAAGGTTTCTGCTTCTACCAAGTATTACAGTTCTGAAGCGGATTACATAAAGTATGTATCTTTTGTTCCGAAGTCAAGCTTTACGGGAACAGCAACAGTAAATTACACAGGTTACTCTGAAGACGGTGCGCGCTTTACAGGTAAAATCAAATTTACCGTAACAGGCTCAACCACTTCAAAGGATGACGATGAGGATGCTCCCGATGCAATCAGCTACAAGGGCGAAAAAGGCAAGCCCGTTAAATTTGACGGTGATGACTTTTACGATATCTGCGACGAATACTGGGGAGACGATCTTGATTATGTAATCTTCACCCTTCCCACTGCCACCAGCGGAACACTTTACTATGACTATGAGGGCAAAAACGAGGAAGAAGTTAAAAAGGGATATGAGTATTACTATGATGAGGAGGACATGCTTATTTCCGACATCAGCTTCGTTCCCGCAAAGGCAGGAAATATTACCATCAAGTACACTGCAGTAACAGTTGAAGAAGAGGATTTTGACGGTACTGTGGTAATTAAGGTGGAAGCTACCGACGAAGGAACCAAAAACTTCACATTCCAGAGAATGTACAACACAGGTATTTTCTCCGACATTGACGAGGATGCATGGTATGGTTCAAAGCAGACCGGTGCAATTAAGCTTGCATACCGCTATGGACTTATGTCAGGACGTGCAGACGGATCCTTTGATCCTGCAGGAAGCATCACGGTTGCAGAAGCTCTTACAATCGCTGCCCGTGTTCATGACATTTACTACAATAACAAAACAGAATTCAAAGCAGGTAAAACCTGGTACGAAGAATATGTTGACTATGCGATTTCCGAAGGCATAGTGAAGAAGAACGACTTCACAAACTATGACATAGCAATCACCCGTGAAGAAATGGCATATATTTTCGCCAACATCATTCCCGAGGATGCTTTGAAGGAAATAAACGACGTTTATGAAATTCCCGACGTTGCCGATGATAACAAGTATTACTATGAGATTCTCTATCTCTATAATGCAGGTGTTCTTTCGGGAAGTGATGCTTTCGGAACCTTTAATCCCAAGACAAACATCTCAAGAGCTGAGGTTTCTGCAATTATCGTAAGAGTTGTGGATCCCGCAGAAAGAAGAGTAAACGAATTTTAATTAAATAAAAACGGCGGACTTTCCGCCGTTTTTTCTTGAATTTATTCCCATGGCAGAAAAAAAGAGGTTGCAATGCAACCTCTTTTTTTACTTCGTTATGCCATAAGTGTGTGATAAAGCCATAAAACAGAATATCTGTCTTTTAAGTCCTTTGCATAGAGCATGGCGTTTTTGATTTTTTCTTCGCCGTAAAGTGAGTCAAAATCCTTTATATCAAGTCCGATGGATTTAATTAAGGAAAGAAGTTCTTCCGAGGAAGGAACCTCGGATAAAACAGCCTTGATTTCTTCCCATTTTTCCTTATACACAGGCATTTTGTCTTCCTCATACCAGCCCATTTTATTCTGAAGCTCAATAACGCCTTCCGCCGCATCGAAATAAATTTCTCTTATCTTCTTTTCCCAACAAGCCTTAGAGAAAGTGCCTTTTGCGTTTGCTTCGGGAAGGGAAATAAGCTCTTCTCTCATTTTTTCGGTGTAATAAGCGGAATATAAAACATCGGTGCCATGCATAAAATAGGGCTCGTTTTTCATGATTCCGATAACCTCGAAAAAGTGGGACATATGATGCTCACTTCCCGATGCGGGACGGGAGTTGCCGGAATATGCCATGGCAATACCGACGCCGACCAAGGCTTCCATAAGGGCTTTAACCGCATTCTCATCACGGGAAAGGAGAGCACTTCCTAAATCCTTAACGGAAAGAAGCATGTCGAAGGTTAAATTGTATATATAGTCACACAGATATTCGGAGTTTACCACGTGGGCGAGCTTCCAGTCGTTAAGACAGGAGTATTTGCCGATAATGTCGCCGAAGCCTGATTTTATCATGTCCATGGGGGCGTTTCTTAAAACCTCCGTATCGGCATAAATAACCTCCGGCACATGGGCGTTATAGGTTATTTTCATGTTACCTATTATCATTGCCGCACCCTTTGATGCATAACCGTCCATGGAGGGAGCGGTTGCAACGATGTGATAGGGGATTTTCTTTTCAAAGCTTACATATTTTGATAAATCCTGAATAACTCCTGAACCGATTCCTATTATAAGGTCGGTGTCGGGGATAAGGGCGTTTGTCAGACGCTCTATTGCATCTTCGTCCGGAACCAAAAGGTCATCGGAAAAAATATAGGTCTTAAAGTTTTTGCCGGAAAGTGCCTTTTCAACTTCCCTGCCGTAAACGGCGTAGGTATTTTTGTCGCAGGCAACTGTAATTGCCTTATAGTCTTTGATGCACTCGGGGATATACCTTGCGGCATCCTTTTCAATGAAAACATTTTTAATGTCGCAGGAATGTTCCTTGCCGCAGGAACAGGTGAAGGTTTTAAGTAAAGCTTTAATATCCATATTGTACCTCTCTTATAAAAGATGTGATGCGAGAGCCTTGAAATCTCTGTAATCATCCACCTTAATAAAGCCGAAATCCGACTTATAAACAGATTCGTCGTTTCCGCCTTCGCCGTAGTCATCGCCGAAGAAAATTACCTCATCGTGGGCAATGCCTTTTTCCTTACAGTATTGGGAAAGGGCATAGTATTTGTTATAGGGCATGGGTGCCATGTCAAAGGAGGAGGAGCCGCCTACGAATACATTGTATTCGGGGAAGGTATCGCAAACATCCTTGTAAAAGGCACGGCGTTTTTTTCTGTCGGGGTCAAAGGCAAGCTTGTCTTCCTGAGCTGCCTTTGTGCCGAGGAGAGGAAATGTCACACATCCTGAGGAGTGAAACTCTGTATTTTCTCCTGCAAAGGAAGTGTAGCCGTACTTCTCTCGAAGATATGTAACTCGCTTTTCGCACTCTTCTTTATCGCAGGGAAGGGTTATGTCATAAACGAGCTCCTGTGATTTTGTTTCGGGGTTATATTTTGCATACTGCATTCCGTAATTTCCTATTATATCAATGGGAAATCCCCCGAGCTGATTGAATATCCGGTCTGCTTTTCCTGCTCCCACCATAATAAGGGTGTATTTTTCGGAAAGTGCCGTTAAAAATTCTCTGTATTCCGGGGACAAAGGTGTTTTATGCTGTGTAAGCGTCCCGTCCAAATCAAAAGCCAGAAGTTTAATTGTCATGTAAATCATCCTTTCTTGACACAGAAGTTATTTACAGTTATAATTATAACATTGATTTTGAAAAAATCAACAGTAACATTTTAGAACGGACGTGTTTTTTTGGAGCGCAAGGTTTTATGTATAAGCTCATACAGAGAGGATATAACAACAGAGCTTTCGGACATGATAAGAGATATGGGCAGAAGATTTCAAAGACCTTTATGGGGAAAGCGCTTTGAAAATGCAGAGGCGGGAACCTCGCTTTTATATCTTGATTCCGGAGGAAGAGGAAACCTTTCCATGATGGCAAAGGGAATGGACGCCAATGCGGTGGAATTCATATTTGCGGACAAGGAAACGGGGCTTTTTCACGTTCTTATATCGGAGAAGCTCGGGGCAGAGTATAAAGAGGGCGAGCTGCTTTATAAAAGGTCAAAAACCTCAAAAACAACCATTGCAAAAAGGGTAAGGGATTTAGACAGTTTCCTTGGAAGCGGAGAATTTTTCTCGGTAAGTGAACCTATTCTTGAAAGATCCCCTGTTTATTCCGCGATTGAAGGCGAAGCAAGGATAAATGTTATAAACGGTAATTTTGTCAGAGGCAGTATTTCCGAATTAATCGGGAGAGAGGAGCTTCCTTCTGTTATAATTTGCGATGTATTTTCCCAAAACGGAGTGTTTGCCGTTCTTCAGCATATATTGGGAAAACCTGTGGTAGTTCACATAATGAACAGAGAAAGCCACATTTACGCTCCATTCTTATCTCTGGAAAAAGAAATTTTTATCGAGACTGAAGAGTTTTTGAAGCAGGCACTTTTAGCCGTTTGTCTGTGGCTTTTCGATTCGGCGGAGTTTAAGTGCGAGGAGAAGCTTTACGAATCCTTTATAAAGCTGCCCGGCGGGGAAGAGCTTATAAAAAGAGCAAGGAACAACCTTATGAAAATTAATCACAGAAAAAGAAAGTGATGATGAAATGAGTATTGAAATAAAACTTGAAAAAGACTTTTTACCCCTTCATACCTTTGATTGCGGACAATGCTTCAGGTGGAATGAAAATCCCGACGGAAGCTTTACGGGAGTTGTTAATAAAAAGGCGGTAAATCTTGCCTATGACGGAAAAGTTATAAATATAGATGGAGCAAAAAAGGAAGACGAGGCCTTTTTCAGAGAATATCTTGATACAGAAAGAGATTATTCTGCCATAAAAAGAAGGGTTTCGAAAAATGCCGTTATGGAAGAGGCGGTAAAATTCGGAAGCGGAATAAGAATATTAAAGCAGGACTTTTTTGAAAGCCTTTTGTCCTTTATAATATCCCAGAGAAGCTCCATTCCGAAAATCAAGGGATGTATCGAAAAAATTTCAAAGGCTTACGGCGAAGAAATTGAGCTTAACGGAAAGGCTTTCTATACCTTCCCTGATGCGGAGGCCCTTCGCGACGTAAAGGAGAAAGATTACGCCGCATTCGGGGTAGGCTATCGTGCCAAATATCTTGAAAAAGCGGTTTCTGATGTGCTGTCGGGAAAAATTGACGAAGGAGCCATCCGCTCACTTAAAACAGCAGAGGCAAGAAGCGCTCTCCTTGAAATTTTCGGAGTGGGCAACAAGGTTGCCGACTGTGTGCTTTTATTCGGGCTTTCAAGGTTTGATTCCTTCCCCGTGGATGTCTGGGTGAAAAGGGCTATGGATGAATATTTTGAAGGGGCTGACGGATTTACTCTTTTCGGTGAGGATTCGGGCTTTGCACAGCAATACCTTTTCTATAAAATGCGAAACGGCAGTAAATAATAAAAGCGGTGTTTTGAATTTCAAAACACCGCTTTTTTCTTTTTTGAAGGAATAAAAAGCAAAAGAGGGAGTGCTGCAACAAGAATGTAGAAACTCATTGGGGGAAGAGCTTTTGATACAAGGAAGTCTTCCGGCAGGGATATGTACATTAAAAAAGCGGATAATATCCCTGTTAAAATTTTTCCGAAAAAGAGCTTTTTGAAAGAAAGCCCACGTGGTGCAAGAAAGCACATTGACTGAATATGTACACAAATGCCGTTAAAGGATAAGAGAAAGGAGGTTAAAATAAGTCCTTCTTTAGTAACCGGCATGGATAAAACTCCGCCCGTTACTTCAAAGAGTCCTGATATGAAGGAAAGAAGGATGCTTTTTTTAAAACAGAGACACAAAATATCTGAAAAAAGCTTAAAGATGATAAAATTTCCCGATATCAGTGAAAGAGATTTGACGCTGCCCTCTACCGCTTTGCCGAAGGCCTTGGGAAAGGATTCGGGTTCGGGGAGAGAGGTTCTTTTCCCATAGGAAAGAGGGAAGGGTTTTTCGGGTCTTGTGAAAAGTGCGATTACAAAAGAGGAAAAAAGATGATAAAAATAAAGAACAAAACCTATTTTAACGGAATGGAAGTGGGAAACTCCTAAAGCTCCCACCGTAAACATAAGCCCGGCATTGTTACAAAAAAGGGGGAGACGCTCTGCTTCCTCCTTTGAAATTTTCTTTTCGGAATAAAGTAAGGCGGCATCCGTTGCTCCTGTGGGGAACCCTCCCAAAACACCTAAAATCACAGTGCGGCAGGCATTTTTGCTGATTTTGAAAACAGGCATTAATACCGGGGATAAGATGTCTGAAAGAAAGTCCCCTGAAAAAAGTGATGCAAGATGGGAGAAAAAAAGGAAGGGAAAGAGGGAGGGGATGAGGGTTTTTATACATACAGAAAGGCTGTTTTCCACGGAAAGCGATATTGCTTCGGGAAAGAAAGGAAAAATAATCAGCGGAAAAACAGAGAAAATAACCAGAAAATAATTAAAAAGCTTTTTCATTAAAAACACTCCTTTTTTAATTATATGCCTGAAGACGGGGAATAAGACAAAGGATGTGACATAAAATATAAATAAAGGAGGGGATATTCTGAAGAAGAACTTTTTTACGAAGATGTTGGAAAAAACGGAAGTGCCCGGGGAGGTTTTGTTTGATGTTCCCTATGTTACCATGGCAGGAGATTTTTCTTTCACAGTGGAAAACTATATGGGAATTATTTCCTATGAGCCCGAAGAAGTTAAAATAAACACCAAAACAGCAATAATCAAGCTTACGGGAGAGAGCCTTGTGCTTTCCCTGATAAGGGAGGAAATGGTTTCGGTCTCGGGTAAAATTAAAAGCTTTGAATTTATTTAAGGAGATTTTGTATGGGGATTACAGGGTGGCTTTCCGGCTGTCTTTTGATATCGGTTAAGGGGAAATTTCCCGAGAGATTTATAAATCTTTGTGCGCTTCGGGGCATAAAGATTTCAGGAGCAACAAAAAAGAACGATGAATTTATTATGGAAACCCCGGTTAAAACATTTCGGAAAATGATTGAAATTTCCTACATAACAAAATGCAGAGTGCACATAATTAAAAAAAGAGGACTTCCTTTTAAGATGGCAAAATGGGGAAAAAGAAAGGTGTTTCTTTCAGGAGCGGCACTTTTTTGCCTTTTGGTTTTTGTTTCCAACTCTTTTATATGGACAATCCGCATAGACGGAAATAAAATTCTCACCGAAGAAGAAATAAAAATTATTGCAAACTATTGCGGTTTGCGTGAAGGTGTGGTAAAATATAGTTTGGATGAAAATAAATTCAGCAAAAATGCTCTGAAGTGTGAGCCGAGACTTTCCTGGATATGGCCTGAAATTAAAGGGACGGTGTGCTATATTCATGTCAGGGAAAAAACTCTGGCATCTCCTCCCGTAAAAGTTAAAGAGCCTTGCCGTGTTATTGCAAAGAGGGACGGAATAATAACCTCCATGCTTGTGAAAAGAGGTTGGCCTAAGGTGTCTTTGGGGGACAGCGTGTTAGCAGGGCAGGTTCTTATAGACTCCGAGGCGGAGGGGTTTAGCCCCGTGCATGCATCGGGAGAGGTTATTGCCTCTTACTGGGTTTCTGTTACCAAAGAAGTGGATACAGAAAAGGAAATTTCAACCTATACGGGAAGGGAGAAACGCTATTACAGTCTTTTGATAGGCTCTTTCGGAATGAACTTCCGCTTTTCTCTTAAAGCTCCCTATGAAAATTATGAATATGAGGAAGTATCAGAGCCGCTGAAGCTGTTTGGTGAAATACTTCTTCCGATTAAGATAAAGAAACAGGAATATAAAGAGGTTGAAAAAACAGTAAAAGAAATTTCACCGGATGAGGCAGTAAAATGTGCGGCAGAGGAAATAAAAGAAGAATTTATGAAAAATCTTTCCGGAAGCACAGAAATTAAAGACGTAATAATTCAAAAAGAAGAAACAGAAAAAGGAGCAACGGTAACAGTGATATTTTGCTGTTCCGAGGATATTGCACTTACAGATAATTATTAAAATACTCCCGAAAGGAATGATTTCCGTGGTGGAAAAGAATTACGAAATTGAAGATATGTCAAAGGTGTCGGAGCTTTTCGGCAGTTTTGATTTCAACATTAAGCTGGTGGAGCACGAACTTAATGTTCAGATAATAAACAGAGGAAGCACCCTTAAAATTATGGGTGCGGAAGAAAATGTTTTATCTGCACACGAGGCTGTCGGAGCCATGATGAGCGTTCTTAAGAATAACGAACCTTTAACCGAGCAGGGCATACGCTATTGCATAGCCATGGCGAAAGAGGGAAGTGCAAGCGGCATTGTTTCATTAAACGGAGATTTTGTGTGCATCACCTCCAAGGGAAAGCCCATCAAGGCAAAAACCCTGGGACAAAAGGATTATATAAAGAAAATTTCGGAAAATCCCATCTGCTTCGGTATAGGTCCTGCAGGTACCGGTAAAACCTTCCTTGCGGTAGCGATGGCGGTTGAAGCTTTTCGTAAGAAGGAAGTAAGCAGAATAATTTTGACAAGACCTGCAGTGGAAGCAGGAGAAAAGCTGGGCTTTTTACCCGGTGACCTTCAGATGAAGGTTGACCCCTATTTAAGACCGCTTTATGATGCAATGTATGAAATGATGGGGGTTGAAGCCTACCAGAAATATCAGGAGCGTGGACAGATTGAGGTTGCACCTCTTGCCTACATGAGAGGAAGAACTTTAGACGATGCTTTTATAATCCTTGACGAAGCACAGAATACCATCCCGGAGCAGATGAAGATGTTTTTAACCAGAATCGGATTTGGTTCAAGGGTTATTGTAACAGGAGATATAACACAGGTTGACCTTCCCGACGGCAAGACTTCGGGACTTAAAGAGGCTATGAAGGTTCTTCGTAATATTGAAGGTATCGCATTCTGCGGTCTTTCGGAAAAGGACGTTGTGCGTCATCCTCTGGTTCAGAAAATTATAACAAGCTACGAAAAATACGAAAGGGAAAAGGCGGCAAAGGCTGCCGAAAGGAAAAACAAATGAAGGGATTAAGAAACAATCTTAAAGTGGTTATAGCTTTGGCTTTATCATTTGCATTCTCATTCGGTATAATTCTTGTTTCATCCGTTCCCGAAAGCTATGACTATACCGAAGGAGATATTTCCACCGAAGATATTTATGCCACAAGAGAAATTGAGGATAAGGTGACAACCCAGAAAAGACGGGACACTGCGGCAGCACAGGTGGAAAATAAGTATGTAATAAACTATCAGCTTAACGAAGAGCAGCTCTCTAAGCTTCAGAAATTGTTCGGCTCCGTTACCGAAGCAAGAAGTATGGAGCTTACAGTTGCGGGAAAGATAAGTTTTATAACGGACGATGTGGATATAACCCTTTCCGATGAAAATATTTCCTATCTTGTAACTCAGGATGCAGAGGGCTATGGTGTTCTGGCAAAAAATATCCGTGAAATTTTTTCAACTGTAATGGACAGAGGCGTTATTGATAAGGAAGCCGCTCTTTCGGAAATGATGGAAGAGTTTTCCGAAAGAGATAATAGTCTTACAAAACAAAATGTGGCAAGAGAAATTTTTGAAGGATACATAAGAATAAACGAAGAATACAATGCAGAACTTACCGAAGCTGAAAGAGAAAAGGCTAAAAAGCTTATAGAACCTACGGTTTATAAGAGAGGGCAGATTGTGGTAAGAAGAGGTGAGGCAATAACAGAGGCTCACATCGGTCTTCTTACGGACATGGGTGTACTTAAAGGAGCTCACAGTATAAACGGCAAATACGCCCTCGGGATATTCCTGCTCATGGCGGCGTCCTATGCAATTTCGATTTATTATATAAGGCTCAAGTCCGAAAGAAATAAGTTTTCTCAGGAAAAAATTATACTTGCGGCACTCTTGCCTGTTTTGATGCTGCTGATTATATTTATGATGAGAAATGCAGGAAAAAGCTTTATATACCTTGTTCCCTTGCCCTGGTGTGCAATTTTAATGGCAACCTTTGTAAGCTCGAGACTTTCTTCCATTGTAACCATATATCTTTGTTTCTCAGGGGCGATTATGCTTTCGCAGGCAGAAGAATTTATTATTGCCATGATAACCTTTTCAACGGTTTCTTCAATGATATTCAAAAAGGTGGAAGGTCTTTCGGGATATGCGAAAGCCATGCTCTACACAGTTATCACCGGTGCGATATGCATGGGTATGTCGATGCTTATAACGGGAAAAAACTGGGACGAAGTTTTGAAAATTGCATTGCTCGGCGCAATAAACGGTCTTCTTTCATCGGTACTTACCATAGGTACTACTCCCATATTTGAAAATATTTTCAATATTCTGACTCCCTTTAAGTTAAACGATCTTGGAAATCCTGAAAAACCCCTCTTAAAGAGACTTATGTTTGAAGCTCCCGGCACATATCACCACTGTCTTATGGTGGGCAATCTTGCTGAGGCTGCATGCATCAGAATCGGGGCAAACAATCAGTTTGCAAGAGTTGCGGCGTATTATCACGATATAGGAAAGCTCCGTCGTCCTGACTATTTCTTTGAAAATCAGATGGGAGATAATCCCCACGACACCCTTCTTCCCAAGGATTCTGCAAGGGTTTTGAGGAGCCATGTTGCCGACGGACTTGAAATTTCAAGGCAATACCGTCTGCCCAAGGATATCAGGGATGTAATTCTTCAGCATCACGGAGAAACCTTAACCGGATTCTTTTTCAAGAAGGAGCAGGAGATTAATCCCAATGCAAATGAAGAAGATTTCAGATACCGAGGACCCAAGCCCGAATCCAAGGAAGCGGGAATTGTTATGCTTGCCGACTCTTGTGAAGCGGCGGTAAGAAGCCTTGACGATAAAACTGATGAGGCAATCCGTGCCATGGTAACAAAAATAGTCAAGCACAGAATGGCAGAGGGTGAGCTTGATGACTGTGATCTTTCCTTCCGTGAGCTTGGCGAAATTATTGAAGCTTTTGTTTCAATGTTGGGAAGCCACTTCCATAAAAGAATAAAATATGACGATAAGGAGCAAAGGGAAGATGGAACTGATAATAGAGAGAACAATTGAAAATACGCAATTTGATGAAGTAATTGAACTTGCGATAAAAGCATCCCTTGCAGAGGAAGATATGGACGAAAACTGTGAAATAAGCGTTACGCTCTGCACAAGTGAGGAAATTGCCGTTCTCAATAAGGAATATATGGGAAGGGACGGCGCAACGGACGTTTTATCCTTCCCGCAACTTTCCTTTGACGAGGATAAGTGTATTTTTGAGGACAGCTTAACCTATAACGGGGACAACCTTCTTCTGGGAGATATCGTAATATCCTTAGAGCGGGCAGCCGAGCAGGCAGAAGAATACGGCCATTCCGAAAGAAGAGAGGTTGGATTTTTAACCGTTCACTCCATGCTCCACCTTTTAGGCTACGACCACATGGAGGATGCCGAAAGAGAAGAGATGCAGGCAAAAGAGAAAAAGATTTTAGCGGCAATGAATCTGCCCAGAGAATAAGAGGTGCACCATGACTGATAAAATATTCAAATCCGGCTTTGTTGCAATAGTGGGACGTCCCAATACGGGAAAAAGCACCTTGCTTAACAAAATAACAGGGGACAAGCTTGCTATTGTATCAAACAAGCCACAGACCACAAGAAACTCAATTCTTACAATAAATACAACCGAGGACTATCAGCTTATTTTCGTTGATACTCCCGGCGTTCATAAACCTAAAAATCGCCTGGGAGAGTTTATGAATCGTGTTGTAACCGAAACAATAGCCGATGTTGATGCGGCAGTTTTGGTTGCAGAGTGCGATAAAGCTCCGGGCGAAACCGAAAAGGAGCTTATAAAACAGCTTAAGGACAGAGAAATTCCTACAATTCTTGTTCTCAATAAGGCGGACGCGGCTATAAAGGATGCAATCCTTCCCGTAATAGCGGAATACACCGCTCTTATGGAATTTGAGGCGGTAATTCCCATGTCCGCACTTAAGGAAAGTGCTGACAGAGTGGTTGAGGAAGTGTTAAAGCTCATTCCCGAAGGTCCCATGTACTATCCCGAGGACCAGATGACCGACGTTTCCGAAAAGGAAATTGCGGCGGAAATGATAAGAGAAAAGATTTTGAGACTTTTCGACAAGGAGGTTCCCCACGGAACTGCCGTTGAAATTGAAAAATTTTCCGACGGCGAGGATCTGCTTCGAATCGAAGCGGCAATCTACTGTGAGAAAAATTCCCATAAATCCATCATTATCGGTAAGGGCGGCGAAGCCTTAAAGCGTGTCGGAAGCTATGCAAGAAGCGACATGGAGAAATTTTTCGGCAAAAAAGTATTTCTCAAATTATGGGTAAAGGTTCGCTCCGACTGGCGTAACAGTATGAGCGATTTGAAAACCCTTGGCTTTGAAAGGAAGTAAATTCCTTAAATACTCTTTTGGCAAACTCCGCAAACTATAAGCGGAGGTGTGCTATGGAAAACAGAGATTTTTATAAAACGGGAAAGATTTCCGATTATCTTTACATGAAAGAAAAGGGAAAGGAGAGGCATTTTTATGGCAGAACCGATAAAGGTAAAAGGTCTTGTGATAAGACAGGTGAATTACGGTGACTATGATAAAATGCTTACTCTTTTAACAGGAGATATGGGTAAAATTTCCGTAAGTGCCAGGGGCGTAAGAAGTATGAAAAGCAAAAACAGAGCAGCATGTGAGCTGCTCTGTTTCGGTGAATTTGTGCTTTCTCCGCCGAAGGGCGAGGTATATTCATTAAGCTCGGCGGAATGTATAGAAAGCTTTTACAAGCTGCGGGACGACTATTTAAGACTTGCCTTGGGTATTTATATGGCTGACCTTGCGGGGCATTTATCTCCGGAAGACATGGCAATGGGGCTTAAGGTTTTATTAAACAGCCTTTATATGCTTCAAGATTCTGAAAAGGATATTAATCTTCTTAAGATTATTTACGATCTGAGAATCCTTAAAGAATCGGGATTTTCACCCAGAACATCATCCTGCGTAAGCTGTGACTCGGAAACGGGGCCTTTTTCCTTCAGTGCCATATCGGGAGGAACTCTTTGTAAAAAGTGCGGGTCCTTATTGGGACTTAAGGCGGATAACTCCCGTGCAATCGAATTTATGGATTACATACTTAATGCTCCTTTTTCCGGTGCTCTTTTCAAAACGGTGGTCGATGCACCTACATTGGAAAAAGCCGCCGCTTATACAGAAAGCTTCATAGCTTGCCATGTGGCAGAGCATATGAAAACTTTAGAATATTTTAAAAAATTGGTAAAAATGCAATAAAAACCAAAGAATTTTTTGTAAAACATGATAAAAAAGCTACATAAATGAATTTTTTTTAAGTCTTTTTTTAAAAAAGGGTAGAAATTTTTTGGGTTTTAGTGTATTATTGATATGTTAAATTATAATTAGGAGGTAAAAACACATGACAAAGTTTGTTTATTTGTTCAAAGAAGGCGACGCTTCCATGAGAGAACTTCTCGGTGGTAAAGGCGCTAACCTTGCTGAAATGACAAAAATCGGTCTTCCTGTTCCCCAGGGCTTCACAGTTACAACCGAAGCTTGTACTCAGTACTATGAGGACGGAAGAAAGATCAGCGACGAAATCAAGGCTGAAATCCTTGAAAACATCGCAAAGATGGAAGAAATCTGCGGTAAGAAGTTCGGAGATAAGGAAAATCCCTTACTCGTATCCGTTCGTTCCGG
>JAZRHF010000060.1:0-37906 GCA_045644565.1 Clostridia bacterium
CAATTACTAAAAACGGCTCTTTTTCGCCCGATGCAATAATGCGCTTTGCTTCGTTGTTGGTTGAGTCGGTTATATCAAGCACAACAATCTTAAAAAGCCCTTCCAGGGATTTTTTTAAGTAATTATCCTGCATTTTTTCTCCTCCGTTTTTCTCTTAATACAGAAACTGCTATAACGATAAAGGCATATGAAAGCATAGGTAAATCACCCCATATGGTATAGGGGGTTAATTCATCTGAAAGCAAAACATTTTCTGTTACAGAGCCTGATTTATTAAAGGGGATGTGGGCTCTTATATTTCCCTTTGTATCAATTATTGCAGAAATTCCGGTGCAGGCACTTCTTACGGTATATCTGCTGTTTTCTATGGAGCGATATACGCTGTGATAAAGGTGAAGAGTCTGAGCGTTGCCTTTTGAAAACCATGAATCGTTAGAAGACACGGCAAAAAGACGGGCACCGGAAAAGGCGGATTCCCTTGCATACAGAGGGAAGATTGAGTCAAAGCAAATTATCGGAGCAACCTTATATTTACTTAAAGTTATTGCTTTTGTTCCGCTTTGATATCCCGATTCTCTTGCTTCTTTTGAAAACATGTTGAAAATGGGATAATATTCTCCGAAAGGCACGAGATGGCGTTTGTGATAAATTGCACCCTCGGTATAGGGAAAGTGATAAATCGAAGTGAATTTGTTCCCTTCATCATCGATGTACATGGAGCCTGATAACACCTCAACGTTGTTTTCCTCTGCAACGGATGAAAGAACGTTGAGATAACTTGATTTGTTTAAGTATATCGGAATGGCACTCTCTGAAAAAACAACAAGTTCTGCACCGTTCATTTCGGAAACGGTATGCTCTACGATTTCGGTAACAGAAGTATTCCATTTATCTCTGCCGCCATAACCGCTCTGTACACACTTTACGGAGATGCTTTCACCTTTTTCGGGAACGCTGTAAATGTAAAGAGAAAAAGAAGTGCTTAAGGTAAGTATAATCAAAGGAAAGATAATAAACTTAAATGATTTTTCGCGGCATGACATAGCAAGGGAGGTTGCAAAATAAATTATTATAAAGGAAATAAAAAGCATGCCAAATAACGATGCTGTCTGAATAAGGTGGGGGAAAGCTGCCATAGGAACAGAAATTCTTCCCCAGGTGTAGCCTGTATCCAAAAAGGAAAGGCCGATTAAAAATTCATAGATTATCCATAAGGATGAGAAAACCAAAGGGAAAAACGTTTTATTAACGGCTTTTTTTATTAAAATAAAGATGTGGGCAAAAAGGCCCATGAAAACGCTTTCTATCAAAACGACGACAATATAGCCTAAAACAGGTAAAAGTCTTTGCATAAGCGGGGAAGCGGCGTAAAAGGAAACATCAAGGCTTATAAGAAAAAAGGAATTTACGGCATAAAAAACCGCACCGAAAATAACACCCTTTAAGAAAGGGCGTTTTTCATTGAGCAAAGACAGAAAAAAGAAGGCAGGTGCGAAGAAGAGAAAAAAGCACAACTTGTCTGCCAAATACGGCAGACCCGAAAGAAAGGCACCTGCAAGACATAAAATTATATCCATAACGTCAATCCTTTTTTTGAATATAAAAATATTTTAACATAAAATGGGGAATATAGCAATAAAAAAATCTTGATTAAGAATAGAATGTGTATTATAATAATAGGAGAATTTAAGCAGTCGGGACGTGATTAAGATAGATAAGCTTTTGATATATTTGTGTAAGTTTATGGCAATAATACTCGGGGCATTGGGAGGCGGAAGTTCCCTTCCGGGGAAAATTGCCCTTAAGTTAAGGCCTAAAATATTGAGAAGTGCGGCAACCGGTTACAGAGTTATTATGGTAACGGGTACAAACGGAAAAACCACCACAAGTGCCATGATAACGGGAATTTTGGAAAATGCCGGATATAATGTAATAAGCAATACAACAGGCGCAAACATGATCGACGGTATCGTTACCTGCTTTATTAAAAATTATAAAAAAGGAAATTGGGCGGTAATCGAGTGCGATGAAGCTTATACAAGGATTGTAAACAAATATATAAAGCCCGAATACATGGTTATAACCAATGTTTTCCGTGATCAGCTAGATCGCTTCGGTGAGGTTTCAAATACTTGGGGTAAAATCAAAGATGCGATAATGATTTCGCCTAAAACCAAGCTCATAGTAAACGGCGATCTTCCGCTATTTTCAAAGCTTGATTTTGAAAACCCCTTATACTATTACGGATTTGCAACAGGGCTTAAGGCTCATGATGACGAAAGTGAAGTTTTCTTCTGTCCCGAATGTAATGCGAAGTGCAGATACAGATATATAACAGCTAAAAATCTGGGGGATTATTATTGTCCCGAATGCGGTTTTGAAAGACCGCATTTAAGCTACAGCATTGAGAAAGTTCTCAATTTGACAACTGACGGCTCCTCCATTGCCATAGCCGGAGAGGAAATAAACCTTTCTGTTGCAGGCGTTTATAATATGTATAATGCTCTTGCCGGATTTGCGGTAACGTCTTTGATGGGTGTAAGCTCAACACTTATCAAGGCGGGTATTGAAAAACAGCAAAGCTGTTTCGGAAGAGACGAAATAATAGATGTGGGAAAAAATAAATTTCAGATATCCTTAATCAAAAATCCCACAGGTTGCGATCTTTGCATTGAAACCATTTCCCTTTGCAAGGAAAAGTGCAATCTTGCAATTGTGCTTAATGACAACTGGGGAGACGGTAAGGACGTTTCCTGGGTATGGGATGCTCATTTTGAAAAGCTTCTTTCCATGGACTATGATAAAATAATAATCGGCGGAATAAGACGCTATGATATGGCGATAAGGCTTTTATCTGAAGGCTTTCCCGAGGAAAGGTTTGTTATTTGCGAGAATGATGATGCAATAATTGAATGTGTAAAGAATGATGAAAACAGGACATTTGCTCTTTGCACCTACACTGCAATGACAAACCTGAGAAAAACTTTCTACAACAAGGGTTTTGTTAAAGAAATGTGGAAATGACCACAGAAAAGGGTGGTATTTTATGGAACTTGAAATCGTACATCTTTACCACGATCTCTTAAATACTTACGGAGATGACGGTAATATAAAAATATTAAAGATGCGTGCCGAAAAAAGGGGAATAGAAGTAATCGTGAACAGAGTTTCTGTTGGAGATTCTCTTAAAAAGGCAGATTTGATTTTTATCGGCGGTGGTCAGGATGCGGAGCAGGCCATAGCCGCAGAGGACGTTTTGAAAAACAGAACGGATTTTCTTAAAGGTTATACAGAAGATGGCGGGGCAGGCGTTTTTGTTTGCGGAGGCTATCAGATTATGGGAGAATATTATGTTGATGCATCGGGAAAGAAAATGAAAGGTGCATCGGTAATGCCCATAAGAAGCGAAGCCGGAAGTGAAAGATTTACCGGCAATATCCTGGTCAGAAATGAACTTGAAACCCTTGTGGGCTTTGAAAATCACTACGGAAGGACATTTCTTGAAGGGGGATGCTCTCTGGGGGAAGTTATTGTTGGAAAAGGAAATAACGGCAAGGATAACACCGAGGGATGCATATATAAAAACATAGTCGGAACCTATATGCACGGTCCGCTCTTTTCCAAAAATCCTGCATTATGCGATGATTTGATAAGACGTGCTATGATAAGAAAATACGGTTCGTGCACCTTGGAACCTCTTTCGGATAAGTTTGAACTTTTGGCAAAGCAGGATATGATTAAAAGACTTACTGAAACTAAGTGATTGCCGAGATAATACGGCGAAGGATAATTTTAACAGAAGCAACGACGGGAACGGCGAAAATAACCCCTGATAAGCCGAAAAAGCCCGCACCGATATAAATTGATAAGAAAGCCGCAGCAGGTGATATATCCACGCTGTCGGCTTTAATTTTTGGAGATAAAAACACATTTTCTATAACCTGGGTTAAAAGGACGGCAAAAAATGATAAAAGAGCCGTTAACGGAGAGGTCAGATATGATACGGCAACAATAGGGATTCCGCCTAAAAAAGGACCGACGTTTGGTATCAGACAAAAAACACCGTAAATAAGAGAAAGCACCAGGGCATTTTCCACCTTAAGAAAAAGAAGAAAAATAAATGTTATACCGGACAGTAATACCGAAAGTAAAATCTGTCCACGGAAAAAGTTTTTAAAAACCGCATCTATTTCTCTTAAGGAAGGCAATAATTTTACGGTAAGTGCTTCGGGTAAAAGTGAAGAAAATCCATTTTTGAAAAAAGATGTATCCATAAGAAAAAAGCAGGATAATGTAATGGCGAAAAGTGATGAAATCAAAAACGATATAGTGTCTTTTAATATTCCGGTGAAATAAGCTGATTTTCCGGAAAGAAAGTCAGATAACGACGAAAGGGAAAAGTCGGCAAAGGGGATTTTTTCAGAGATTGTTTCGCTTAAACGGGGAAGATAGGCGATTAAATTGTCAATGCCCTCTATCAGCGAAGGTATAATAAAGGCGATAAGAAGAGAAATAAAACTGATAATCAAAAGATAAAATAAAATGGCGGCCACTATTTTCGGCATTCTTTCGGATAACCGCTTGACAAAGGGATAGGCTATATAAGTAAGGATTAAGGATGCTAAAACGGGAGAGAAAACGGTTTTTATCCTGTCCCCGAAAAAGAAGAGAAGTGCAAAAATTATAACCACGGAAGGTAAAATGTAGTTTTTCTTTATCATGGAAAGCCTCCCTTTCATATTTATGTAGGTAGGACAAGCCTACCTTAAAACATATCCGCAAAACTGTCTAAAGTGTGCTCTATCGACTTGCAAATTTTATTGCCCTTTTTGCGGATAGATTTTTTGTGCCTCTTGTCTATGGGGTCAATCAGGGAAACTACGGCCATACCGACCAATGCGCCCGAAAGTAAACCCATGGAAAAGTTAATTATTTTTGTCATAACTACTCCTTAATGTGAGGGCTTTTATTCCTTTTCCCTTTGGAATGAGAGCGGGATTTTCCGCCTTTAAAACTCCGTTTTCTTCCTTAAGAGAATCAGCCCTTAAAAGTTTTCTCCCGTTCAATATATCATCTGTAATGCTTTTTCCTATTAAAAGTTCAGTAAGACTTCCTGCTTCCATATCGAAAAATCCGTCTTTCACAATGCCGAAGGAGGTATTGTTTTCCAAAGGTACCGCTTTTAATCCTATAACATGACGAAAACTTAAATATTTTTCCTTGGGGGTTTTTATAAATTTAACTCCGGGGCCGATAACGGAGACCTCGCGAGTGCCGGTATAAATTATATCCCCCGGTGTAAAAAGACGATTCTGATAAATAAGACTTCTGTTTGTGGCAACTATGCCGAAAATTTCGGTGGAATTTTCTTTTAAAAACACATCAGAAACTGTTCCGATTTTTCGTCCTGACGGATATTGTATAACGGGCGTATTTAACAGCGAATAATAATTCAAGGTGCGGCACCGTCCTTTTTTTATTGCTCGGCCAAGCATTGTTATTATCGTCTGTAAGCAGATTTAATATACTTGAAAATAAAGCTTATAAAAGTAAAAAATGTATGCCGTGATTTTGCACGGCATACATTTTTATATTTCCATCTGCTTACCTAAAAATCCTGCGGCGGATTCAGCAAGCTTTTCGTCAAGCTCTCTTATATCAGAATTACCGTCATCAAGTAAAATTACGGATCCGACAGGATCACCTTCCGATATTATGGGCATAACTACACCTGCGGAATACTTATCTATGCCGTCTGCAATTTCGCATCGTTTAACCTGACCCGGCTTAAGAACAAAGCTCGTACGCTCAGTTATAAGCTGTTCGAGCTCGGCACTAACCTTTTTTTCCGCAAGCTCTCTTTTGGGAACGCCGTAAACAGCAATAACGTTGTCTTTGTCTGTTATACAAACGGGACGACCTGAGGTTTTGGATAAGGTTTCAGCATAGGTGGATGCGAAGTCGGAAAGTTCTCCGATGGGGGAATATTTTTTGAAAATAACCTCGCCCTGTGCATTGGTATAAATTTCAAGCGGATCTCCTTCGCGGATTTTTAAAGTTCTTCTTATTTCCTTGGGGATAACAACACGACCTAAATCGTCTATACGACGTACAATTCCTGTTGCTTTCATATAATTAATCTCCTTTATTTTTATATTTGAAAAACACCGAAAAAGCCTGATATACAAGGCTTTTCAGGGGATAATATGCTTTGAAAACCATTCTGTTTTACGCTCGATTTCAGCATGGAAATTGCACCGACTTTTTTCAGCATAAAATCAGAATATAAATCAAATAAACCGATATTACGACTCTTTTTGATAAAAAAATCGCAACACGTCCCAAATCCCTGTTCATGTGAATTTCTTATTACTATTATTTCTCTTTTTTCAGGGATTATGTGTCAATAAAATATAAATATAAAAGATTATCCAATTATTATTTCATAAGTTCTATTCTCGAAAAATAATAAATCTTCGTTTTATTCGATTCGCTTTTTTCGTTTATTACTACCTGCACATCTTTTTATCCATAATAAATATTTTATTTTTGTTATGAAATTTTCTGCGACACTAAACAAATTGTTTTGTGTTAAGGTATAATCCTGTAAAAAATCCTCTTTTGATCCGTAAGTTTCGTTTTCCTCGCTATACGCAATTTTAAAGATTAGGTTGAGCGCTTTTTTGAAACATGTTTCTGCGGACTCATACCTCTATACAAATAATTAATTTAATGTACTTAATAGAATATTAAACAGTATACCATGTTTTTTAATATAATCAATGCTGTTGAAAATGTTTTCACATCAAATTGAATAATTTCGTCCCAAATAACGGAGATATATTTACTTTTATTGAAAGATGTGTTAAAATGGGATTTGAAAAATATGCATTTTAGGAGGTAGCTATGCCCGCTTTAAAATATAAAACAAGAGGAAATACAAGCCCGCAGGGAAAGCCCGGGGTTTATTTTTGTTGTCATCCTGAAGACTTCAAGAAATATTTTGAGTCCGTATCCGATGAAATTTTGGAAAAGCAAAACTGTTCGGTATGGTATAAGGATGAAGATGTCGGATACGATGAAGAGTTTTTTGCCGCTTTAAGAGAAATGCAACTTTTTGTTATACCGGTAACTACTGAATTTCTCTGTACGGAAAATGAGGCACTTGGAACTGAGTTTAAGTTTGCTTTAGAAAATAATATTCCTCTTTTACCGTTAATGATGGAAAGAAAGCTTGAAAGTATTTTTAATAATAAATGCGGAGAGCGGCAGTTCCTTGATTCTGTTACGGAAGATGAAACAGCTATAAGCTATGACGAAAAGCTAGGCAAATTTCTTGAAAATGTCCTGATAGGGGACGAACTGGCTGAAAAAATACGTGCTGCGTTTGATGCATATGTTTTTTTGAGCTATCGCAAAAAGGACAGAAAATATGCACAGGAATTAATGAAACTGATACATAAAAATGAGTTTTGCAAAGATATTGCCATATGGTATGATGAATTTCTTGTTCCCGGGGAAAATTTTAATGATGCCATAAAGGCGGCACTTGAAAAAAGTGATTTGTTTGTGCTTGCCGTTACGCCTAATATTGTAAATGAAACAAACTATGTAATGACAACGGAATATCCGATGGCGAAGGAGATTGGTAAACCTATTGTCCCTGCAGAGGTGCTGCCTACAGACAAGGATGAACTTTTGAAGAAATACGACGGGATAACAAATGTTGCAAATGCTTATAACGCAGAAGAATTGTCCAAGATGCTTGAAGAAAGTCTTGAAAAAATCGTATTTAACAATTCTGCCAAGAGTCCCGAACATGACTTTTTCATAGGACTTGCATTTTTAAGCGGAATCGATGTGGAAGTGAATAGCGAAAGAGCATTGGATCTCATAACATCAGCTGCAGAAGCAGGCCTTGATTCGGCTATGAAAAAGTTATATGAAATGTATTACTGCGGAATATCTGTGAAAAAAGATGTTGAAGAGGCAATAAAGTGGCAACGATGCTTTGTAAAAAAGAAGGAAGAAAACTACAGAAAATCCTTGGGAAAAGCTGAAGCGAAGGAGCTTATTTACGGGCTTTATACTCTTGGCGAAAATTTTGAAAGCATAAAAAATTATAAAGAGGCGTTAGTTCCGTATGAACAATGCAGAGATTTGTGCGACGAAGCCATAAATCGCGGGGAAGAGGACATTGTATTTTTAAGGGAACTCAGCTTCGCCCATAGAAAGCTCGGACATGTATATAAGCTTATCGGTGATTACGACAGGTCATTTAATGAACATAAAATTGCTCTGGAATCAGCAAAGAATATTGCGGAAAGTACAGGGAAGGGACAGGATTTTATTCATCTTTCGGGATGCTGCATAAACATAGGAGAAGCATTGGAGGAGCAACTTGATTTTGCTAAGGCGGAACTGTTTTACCGCGAGTCGCTGGCGGCATTTCTTAAAGTGAGCGGAGGAGAAAAATCCGAAGCGGTTTCTTCCGGAAGGCAGGAAAGCCATATATATCAGAAATTGGGAGACCTTAGTAAAAAACAGGAAAAGTATGACAGTGCAATAAGATATTATGAAAAGGCTCTTGTAATCAGAGAACAACTGGCATCCGAACATAAAACAGATACAAACCTTTTGAACATATCTATACTTCACAATAAAACAGGACATGTTTACAAGAGTAAAAACGATATTTGCGAGGCTACAGATTGCTATTTGAAGGCCTATGAAATTGTAATGAAGTTGTATGAAGAAAATCCTTCTGTTGATGTTCAAAGACAGCTTTCTGTATGCTGTTCCCATCTTGGACATATAAATGTCAAAAATAACAGGTTCGACCTTGCAGAAGAACTTTTTATGGATGCACTTGATATAAGTAAAAAGCTGGCTGATATGATGAATACCGCAGAATCCTACAGGGATTTAAGAGTCAGTTGCGGAAGTCTGGCATCAATGTATGAAAAGCAAAATGATTTGAAGAAAATGTTGCAGATGCGCATGTTTGAACTTGACAGTGCAAAAAAAGCGGCAGACATTACGAATTCTCACAGGGATTTGATGGATCTGTCTTCCTGCTATAACAGTTTTGCCGATGCACTTAAAGAGGCACAAAAGATTGAAGAAGCTTTGACTCAATATGAAAATGCATATAAAATAAGATGTATAGTGGCAGATCATCAAAGAAATGCGCAAACGCTCTACGCTTTGCACTACAGTTGTGATTGCATGGCAAATACATTCCTTGACCTTGGTTGTACAGAAGATGCAAAAAAATACTATCGTAAGTGTATAGATGTTTGCGAAGAAATTTCCGAAATGGAAAAAACGGTTTCAAATCTTGATGATCTCGGAACCTATTATGTAAATCTCGCATCGCTTGAATCGGAAGAAACGCAGATTGAATTGTTAATGAAGGCTCTTACGATATATGAAGAACTGTATGATAAAGATCCCGGAAACATCCGCTTTGAGGAAAATATATATGCTATTAAAAAAGGAATTGAAGATATTGATGCAAAATTGAAAAAGTCAAGACAAAAAGGATTTTTCAAGAAATTGTTCGGAAAGAACGGCTGATGTCCTGATGTAATAAAAAAGGAGTGTCACATAGTGTGACACTCCTTTTTCTATCTTCTGAATACATTCTAAAAGAACAACTTTCTTTCCAATGTTTCTCTTGCAGACGGGCTGAAGCCTAAATAAATGAGTAAAAGTCCTGAAAGAATCAAAACAATTAAAGGATATAATGACCAGCCGATAAAACCTAATTTAAATGTTACGGTCATTAAAAATTCTATAAGAAGCATAAATGCTCCGAAAAGAATTGAAGCTCCGCCGATGATATAAAGCCGTCCTTTTTTTAAGTAATACATCAAAGTGACAACGGCGGTAGTGATAAGGCATAAGCCTCCTGTTACAGGGAAGGCAAAGCTTAAAAACCAGTTTCCGCCTGTTACCAGATTTATGTATAAAAGGAAAAGACCTGCCGCTGCAAAGTCGCAGGGTACAAAGATTACGGGATTCGGCTTATTAAACCAGGCAGGAAGTGCGAAAACGATATATCCTAAAATCAATGCTCCTGCCACAAAGCCCGACCAACCGAATACGCCGTTTAAGCTTATATCAGCAAAAACGCAGACAATTAACGGAATTAAAAAAAGTATGATTACAGCACCGTTTAATGCTTTGCTTCCGGATTTTGCTTTTGGCATTTTGTCCGAGGGGAACAAAGGCTCGCCGGAAAGAATATCAATATCGGGATGATACACCCTTGTTTCGCACAAGGGACATTTTTTTTCGGAGTCGGCTAATTTAACGCCGCATTTTATACAGTACATAATTTACCTCTCGTTTCTGTTGCTTTCCACGGTTACGGGGATGTTGAGTTCTTGCAAAACCTTGAAAAAGTGTCGTTCAAGGTCGGCTTCTTTAATGTTTCTTATAAAGTTGATATAAACGGTATCGCCAAAGGAAAGCATTCCTACGTTGTAAGGAGCTTCCGCCTGAACTCCGAGAATGAAATCAAAACGCTTTATATAAGGTATCATTATTTCCGGGAGCTTTACCTGCCCTAAATTGGAAAGGGCAAGACAGGATCTTTTTTCGCCTACGGTATCAAAAACGGCTTTCATTACAGCGTTTTTAAGGGGTAGAGGAATGAGTCTTACCAACGGATTTTTTTCATCATTTACATTGGCGGCAATAACTGATGCCATATGCTTTTGAGTAAACTCAAGCCCCATTTTATGTTTTACGATTTTTATTATTTCTTCCATTGAGTAGTCTCCAAGCCTCGGATCAAGCTCAGGTATGGTATACATCGCAAAATTGCGCAATGTGGCAGAGGGGAAGAGTTGACGTAAATTTATGGGAATTAAAACCTTTACGGGTTTTTGCTTTCTCGGTGGAAGATTTTTTTCGCGTTGGAGATTAAGTATAGCTTTCATCATAACCGCACTCATAAATGCCGTCAGGGTGGCATCGTATCGATGAGAAGCGTCAAGGGTTTCTTTAACGGGAAGATGAAAGCATGTGACATTCAGAAAACCGCCTTTTTCGCTTTCTCCTGTCATATGCCAGGCGTTCGTATCACGTCTGCTTGCGCGGACAGGTCCTGCAGTTTTAAGGAAGGAATCTTCCATTTCTTCTTCCTTTGGGGATTCTTTCCTGTCCAAAATACCGTGTTCGAAAGGAATAGTGATTTTATATTTCTGCTCAAGATATTCGGCAAGAAGGTTTTTGAGGAAGATAAATGCACCGGTCCCGTCTGTGAGGGAGTGAAAGTATTCTACTGCAAAACGGTTTTTATAGGCGATTACACGGAAAGCGCATTTTCTCATTTCTTTCTTATCCATATAAACCAGGGGATAGCTTGATTCCTCTTTGATTTCGGGAGCTGTCTCCACCTGCTGAAGATAGAACCAAAAAGCACCTTTGCGAAGACGTGCGGCAATGGTTGGAAAGCGCTTTATGGTAACGTCTAAAGCCGACTTTAACACAGCCGTATCCACTTCTTCTTTAAGCGTTACGGATTGTCTGTATAAATTGCTCCAGTTTTTTCTTCGTGCCGCAGGGTAAATTTTCGCCGCATTGTCAAGCCTTACCCAGCGAAGGCTTCGTTTTGTGTTTTCCGTCATCTGATTCTTCCTTTGATGTTTTATTGTTATAAATTTTACCACGAAGTTGAAAAAAAGTCAATAAAATAAGGCGTGCAGAAGCACGCCTTATTTTATTTTTTTGAACTCTGATTAAGTGCGACATTTCTGTAGCCGTCTTTTTTCTTACATTCTTCATCCCAGGCTTTAGCCATATTTTCATAGACAGACTTTTCAATTTTGGGAGTACCCTTTGAAAAGGTGGGAAGGAGCATATCTCCCGCAACGTCGGGAGATGTACAAGCGGTATCGTTTCTCCACAAATCACGAACTGACTTATCTCTTAAATTGGGAATTTCCATAGGGATTCCGCCCTTTAAGATGGAACGGTATGCAAACATACCCGGGAGGAACATATCAAGAGCCTCATAAACATCAATGGTATCGGCATTTTCATTGCCGAGGATTCTTTCTATAAAATGGTACATTGAATAAAAATCCGAACCGCCGTGACCGAAGCCTGAAACATCAGCTTCAATTTCATTTACGGGAACAATAACTTCGCTTTTGGCAGTAGTGTAAGCTCTCGGTTCGTCATCTCTGTTAAGATAGAGCTTGTAAATGTGACCTGTGCCGGGAATTTCACGTCCGCACTCCATTCTGCCCTTGGAGCCGTAAGCAGAATACCATATGGAGTTTTTGTAAAGTCCGCCGTGAATGCTTTTTACAATTCCGCCGTTTTCCAGTGTTACCATTTCAATTCCGAACTGACCTGCCTTTGAACCACCTTTTAAGTTACGCTCATTTTTAATTCCCTCAAAGCCGGTAACAGAAACCGGGCGAAGACCTGTGATGTGAATCATGGGACCTAAGGAGTGGGTGCAGTAGAAGGTTGAATACATATTGTTTCTCCAATGATCTTCTTCTCCGTAGGTGATGCTGTGCCATATGGAGTCGCAATTGTGGATGTATTCGCACTCGCCGTACTCGAATTCACCGATTTCACCTTTTTCGTAAAGCTTTTTCATTTCGTGAGTAGCAGGCATATAGCAATAGTTTTCACCGTAAGCATAGATTACGCCTGTTTCTTCAACGGTTTCAACAAGCTCTACAGCTTCTTTCATAGTCTGACAGGGGAGAACCTCAGAAAAAACGTGAAGTCCTTTTTTCATTGCAGTAATTGCAAAGGGGGCGTGTTCATTTGCATAGTTTGCAAGAACAACAGCATCCATATCGTGATTGATAAAGTCTTCAAAGCGTTCATAGAAGGTAACATTAAGTCCCTCTGCTGCATCTTTCTGGGCATCCAATATTTCTTTTGATTTGTCGCATATTGCAACAACTTCTGCATGATTTGAACGATTGCAGTAGTTAATCATACTTGTTCCGCGGTATCCGCCGAGAACGCCTATTCTTACTTTTTTCATCTTATCTCCTCCTTTGTTTTCATATTTATTTTAGCACGAATAAAAAAATAAAGCCATAGAAATATTCTAGGGCTTTATTGAAAATAGTCATTTTTTCAAAGTGTAATTGATTACAAGGGATATAACCGATAAAGCAAGAAGCATTATAAAAGGAGCTGTGTATGAGCCGGTTGATTGAAGCAGGCTGTTACTGAAATTAGCAATAAAAGAGGTGGCAATCAGACTGAAATTGGTTATACTGTAATTCGTAGCAAAATGCTTGCGCCCGAAAAATGATTCGGTGAACGCCGCTGAAACGGTGGGGCAGGAGCCGTAGGAAAGTCCCGTTAAGCAAAGAGCGGCAATTAAAAGGGGAAGAGATGAAAGCTTTACGGCAACAAGGGCAGAAAGTGCCGCAAATGCAGTTATCATATTTGCCGAAATCATAGTTTTTCTTCTTCCGAAAGCATCATAAAGTATGCCTGTTAAAATTCTGCCTACACCGTTGAAAATGGAAAGAACACCTACTAAAGTGGTGGCAAGAGAAGGTGTTGCATTAACGGAAATTGCAAGGTCACGGGCAAAGCTTATAACGGAGTTGCCCACAGCGGCTAAAAACGCCATAATCAAAAATGCCTTCCAGAATGTGAAGGTTTTTATCATTTCTATGGGTGAAAAATCCTTTGAGAATAGGGTTTCTTTAACCTTTCCTTCCTTGGGAGCGGGAAGAGGCGTATCTGCCGACGGTTTTTTTAATATAAGAGCCGATATAATTATAACGGCGGCAATTAAAATTCCAAGGAAAACATAGGTTTTTCTCCAGCCGAAGGATGAGGCAAAAAGCTTTGAAATAACTTCTCCGAGTAAAAGTGTGCTAACGCCAAAGCCCATCATAAGACATCCCGAGCTTAAGCCCTTTTTGTCGGGAAACCAGGCATTAACGGTAGAAACTACCACATTATAAGCGATGCCTATTCCGTTTCCTGCTAAAAATCCGTAGCTTATGTACATAAGGTAAGCCTTTTTGGCATCAACCATTCCTGTTAAAATAAATCCCGAAGCTATCAAAATAGCGGATATTATAAGGGCGGTTTTAATTCCAGCTTTTTTTGCTATAAGGCTTCCTATAAAGGCACCGATGCAGAAAAAGCACATGGTTATTGTGAAGTTAAGCGATAAAACCGAAGGTGAAATATTTAAATCTGCAAAAGGTACTTTTAAAATTGACCAGGCATATAAAACTCCTGAAAAAAGCATTGCAAATACGCCTGCTGCAAGATACAAGGGGCGTTTTCTGATATCAGATGAGTTAATCATAAATTTCTCCTTTTGTAAAATATCAATTATTATACCATAAAATAAAACTTATTTCAACAAAAAAATGCTCTGCGATTTTTCACAGAGCATTTAAATTATTTTGCTGTAAGGGTAACTCTCTGATAATCGGGATTCCATTTTACATCAACGCCGAAGCAGTCGGCAATAAATCTTACGGGAACGAGAGTTCGTCCGTTTACTGACTTTGCAGGAACATCCAGAGTTATTGCTTCTCCGTTTTTATAAGCGGTAGTTGAATTAAGCGTAAGTTTTATTTCCGTGCTGTCCTTTACTGCGGTTATGGTGCTTGTTTCAGCGTCCCAGGAAACTTCGGCACCTATTTTTTCAAATATTGCACGAAGGGGCACCAGTGTTCTTCCGTTTTCAATTACGGGAAGCTGGTCAAAAAGTACCTTTTCTCCGTTGTAGAAAACAGAGACAATGGGGTATTTTTTCAGCTTTACCTTATATATATCTGTAACTTCGGAGTTTAACCCGTTCATAGTGTAAGTGGTTTTGATTGCATAAAAGAAGCCTTCGCCGTATTCGTTTACTTCGGAAATTTCTCCGGGTAACTGATAGAGTATGTTATTTACGGTATCGTAGCAAAAAGAATAATATGCAGTCCTGTTATTTATATAAGATTCGGGGATGAACACAGTCTGGGTTATGAAGAAATAGCCGTTGGAATACTGATGGCGTCTGAAAAGAAATGGGGAAGTAGCAGAAGTTTTTGCTACAATTTGATTCATATCCATAGCGGAATTTCTGCTGTTTTCAAAGGCGATAGCCTTGCCTGAAATATCTGTGAAAGCAGGAACTTCGAATCCTTCTACCATAACAGAACCGGCCTGTCTTCCGTCATAAAAACCGGGAAATAAAGATATATTTCTGGAAGAAACATATCTTGCTCCCGAGCTATAGTTGAATTCGGATACTCTGCCTTCAAATTCGTCCACGATTTCAAAAAGCTCACTATTTTCTATGTCGTCAAGCTTTATAATCTCGGGTTCAGGTCTGAATTCGAGGGATTTTTCTTCTTCTGCGAAAATCATTGACGTGGAAACGGATAAAAGTATAATTAAACATAAGAGAAATGCAAAAGTTTTTTTCATATAAATCATCCTTTCGTTTATTTTAATACATAATATAAAGTATAACATAAAGTTTTACCGAATGCAAGAAAGTATTTGCTTTTTTCGGAATTTATGATAAAATAAAACCAAGGAGTTGAATTTTTATGTTTGATGCAAAAAAGGTTAAAGACGAATGTGTTTTATGGATAAGAGAGTTTTTCGAAAATAACGGTCCCGGCTGTAATGCGGTTGTGGGAATATCCGGCGGAAAGGATTCTTCCGTTGCGGCGGCTCTTTGTGTTGAGGCGCTTGGAAAAGACAGAGTAATCGGCGTTTTAATGCCCAAGGGTGAGCAGGCGGACATTGATGCGGCATACCTTTTGGTAAACCACCTTGGTATAAAGCACTATGAAATAAATATAAAAGATGCATATGATGCTCTTGTTGCTGCTATGCCGTCCGAACTTTCGCTCTCAGCACAGTCTGTTCAGAATCTTCCTCCCAGAATAAGAATGACCACACTTTATGCCGTTTCGCAGAGCGTAAACGGAAGAGTGGTAAATACCTGCAACTTGTCTGAAGACTGGGTTGGATATTCTACAAGATACGGTGATTCCGTAGGCGACTTTTCGCCTATGTCAAACTTAACCGTAACAGAAGTTAAGGAAATAGGACGAGTTCTTGGACTTCCCGATGAGCTTGTTGACAAAACTCCCATTGACGGACTTTGCGGAAAAACCGACGAGGAAAATCTGGGCTTTACCTATGCAGAGCTTGACCGTTATATAAGAACCGGGAAAATAGACAATCCCGAAACAAAGGATCTAATAGACAAAAAGCACAAGGCAAATCTTTTCAAGCTTCAGTTAATGCCGGTATTTAAGCCCGAAATATAAAATAAAAAACCGATGAGTCATCATCGGTTTTTTTCTATTACTATGAAAAGCGGGGGACAGTTTTTTCTGTTGTGAAAAGACTGGAGCATAACGGTGTACTTTTTCTGATCCAGATTTTCAAGATAAGAAAGAAGTGCATCTCTTTCTTCAAAGCCCGTATCTCCGCCATAGTAGGAGCAGATTGATATAAAACCATCCTCCTCCAGAATGGAAAGAGCGGCATCGATTGCCTTGGTACTTGTATCCCCATGGGAATATATACTGTGATCCCCACCGGGTAAAAATCCGAAATTGAATATAACAGCCTTTGCACTTTGGACATAATCCGCCATTTTGTGATGGCTGTCCAAAATCAATGACACATTTTCTCGGTCGTTTTCAAAAAGAAGGGAATAGGTTAAATCCAGAGCCTCCTTTTGAATGTCAAAGGCATAAACGTGACCTTTTTCACCCACGAGGGAAGATAAAAGAAGGGTATCCCTTCCTTTTCCTGCCGTGGCATCAATTACCGTGTCGCCCCCTTTGACATGGGATTTCATATGTTCGTGGGAAAGCTTTAACGCGTTTTTATCATAATAATTCATAAAAATCACCTTGAAAAATTATACTCTAAAACATAATAATTGTCAATAACGGCTTGATTTAAATGTAATAAAGTGCTATACTTATAAAAGACTAAAAAAGGAGCGATGAAAATGAAAAAAATACTTGGTTTGGCATTGGTAATGCTTATGGTTTTCTCTTTGGTGATACCTGTGTCGGCATCAACAACTGTGGCTGTAATAAAGGCAGAGTTTCCTGTTATTGTAAACGGAAGAGTTGTTGAGAATAATGTAAGAGAATATCCTTTTATTCTTTGTAATTCTATTACATATTTTCCCATGACTTATGAGGACTGTGCGTTTCTGGGGATAGAAAACAACTGGACAGCTTCAGAAGGAAATGTTATCACTAAATCAACTCCTTCAGGCTATTATAAGGACTTTATAGACCCTGAGCTCAGCTACCGCAAGAAGGGAGAAACTGCAACAGTTGTAACAACTCCCGTAACAGTTTTGGGTGAAAGAATCAATAATGCGGCAGAAGCTTATCCCATATTAAACTATAAAAATGTACTTTATTTCCCTCTCACATGGGATTGGGGACAGAAATTCGGATGGAATATCAGCTTCTCGGAGGATAAGATTCTGGAAGTTACAACAGAAGGATTTGAAGATGCCGGATATTTCTATTCCTACAGCAAAAAAGAAGACGAAATAATACAGGAAAAGCATAAAATTGCAGATAACTATGCGGATTCGATTTTATACGGTTCCTATGCAAGCGACTATTCTCCCAATTACGCATTTTATGTAAAGAATGACGGAGGATTTGTAACCCTTTTCAGACTTTTACCCATGCGCGATGAAGAGCGTATTATAAGCGTTAAAGAAGAACTGGTTCCCCAGTTCCTTGCAAAGGGCTGGCATAAGGTAGAAGAAGCAAGGGACAGCGTATTTGAGTTTATCAAAACCCATTCTATGGGAGAGTTCAGAACTGCCACAGAAAACCTCAGATACGGACGTCTCAGCGAAGCGTTCTCTTCGGTATGCGAAGAAATTGAAAGCAATTATACAACTCTTTATTACGGAGACAACACCTGCCGTACCGTAAGAAATGAAGAAATTTATGCATATACCTCTGCCGGATGGATGAAAGCAGATGACTATGCCATAGATGCGGTGAACTATTGCGAAAGCAGAAAAGATTACGGCATGGCACTCACTTTAATTGAAAAGAATATGGGATATATATATGCAGATATGCCTGATCATCCTTATCCTGACTTTTCAGATCTTGATTACAGTCTCGGAGATGAGCTTTACAAAGGTCTTTGCGAAAGATATGCATCATACTTAAGAGGCGGAGTTGTACTTCGTGAAGCAATTTTGAGCAGTGATGATTTTTTGCTTATTTTTGACTGTGTTCTTCCCAAGGGTATGCATCTTATAGGCTTTGATATGAGCTATGACCTGGTTGATGCAACAGGCGCCGTTATAGAGCATGTGTCCGATGGCGTAAATGTGTTTGCGGCTGATTTTAATGCAGATAAAACTATCGTAAAGAGTACTCAGCATTATATTAGCATAGAGGAAAAGCCCTATGTTGTGGGAATTAAAAATGTTAAGATAACAAATCCCAGATACGACGACTTATATAATTTGCCTATGGGTATGGGTTGATAAGGAATCGAGATATGTCTTTTATAAAGCATTTAACAACAATAAATCGTCACAGAAACGAAGTAATTAAAAATTGCTTTAAGGCGGGGATAGGATTTCAAGGGCTTTTTCATGACCTTTCGAAATACAGCCCGACAGAATTTATTCCCTCCGCCCGTCTCTACCAGGGAACAAGAAGTCCCAACGAAAAGGCGAGGGAGCTCTACGGATACTCAGAAGCATGGATGCACCACAAGGGGAGAAATCGACATCATTTTGAATACTGGACGGATTTGAACCTTGAAACGAAGCGCTATGAAAGTGTTCCCATGCCTGATAAATATGTGATTGAAATGGTGTGCGACAGAATAGCCGCATCAAAAATCTATAAAAAAGAAGCATATACCGATGCATCGCCGTTAGAATATTTGCTTCGGGGAGCGGATAAAAACAATATGCATCCCGACACCTATGAAAAGCTTTGCTATCTTCTGAATTATCTCAAGGATAACGGCGAAAAGGCATTGTTTAAGCTTCTTAAAAGTAAAAATATTGATATTCCCGAAAAAGAATCTGTAAATAAGGGTTGAATGCAAAAGCATTCAACCTTTATTTTATTGTTGCATAAAAAATACAATCATGGTATAATTATGTCATAATATGGAAAAGGAGTGGGTGTTAAGTGAAAGAAAAACCTAAGAGGACAACAATTTTTATAGTATTGCTTGACTTGATCGTACCGATTATCATAAGCATTTTTACAAAAATGCCGGAAGGAACTAATTTTTCCGGAGACTACAAAGACATTACGGATTTTGAATTTATTTACGATTTAAGCTATGAAAAAGACGGCGAAACCGTGAGAGAACTTAATATATTGGATGAAAATATAAGGGTTATAAACGAAGCTGAAGAATACATAATTGCCGACCTTTTTCTTTTTAATGACGAATATAACAGGGAAAACGGTGTTTATCCGAAATCGGTGGAAAAGGTATGTAATGCATTAATAGAAAAGAAAAAGGCAAATCCCGAAATGCCGGTTGTTTTTATAACAGATCCCATTAACAATTTTTACGGAGCATATGAGCAGAAATATATAACCATGCTTAAAGATGGCGGCGTTGAGGTTTATATAACAGATCTTAACAAGCTTAAGGACAGTAACCCCTTAATTTCGGGATATTACAGATGCTACACAAATTGGTTCGGCACAAAAGGTCTTAACTGGCTTCCTAACTTTTTTGAAAAGGGTGCACATAAGGTTAATCTCAGATCAGTTATCAAGCTTGCAAATTTTAAGGCAAATCACAGAAAAATTATGATTACGGATAAAGAAGCAATTGTTTCTTCTGCAAATCCTCATGATCCCAGCGGATATCACTCAAATATTGCGGTTAAGCTGAAAGGTGATGTGATAAATGACCTTATAGCAACAGAAAAAACCGTAATAGAACTTTCAGGCGGCGTGGCTCCCGATGTTGAATTTATAAATGAATATGAAAACGGAGGGGACTCTGCAAAAATCCGTATAATAACGGAAAATGAAATTAAAAAGGCTCTTATTGAAAATATTGAAAAAGCAAAAGCCGGTGACGAAATAAGGATGGCGATATTCTATATATCTGATTTTGATGTACTTAAAGCTCTTGGAAATGCGGCAGACAGGGGAGTCGATGTGAAAATAGTGGCAGACCCAAATAAGGATGCATTCGGAATGGAGAAAAACGGAAGTCCCAACCGCTCTGCACTTTCTGAGCTTTCAAAGGAGCATGAAAACGTAACGGTAAGATGGTATGCCACAAAAGGAGAACAGTATCACGGAAAGACCACATTCTTTAACTATAAAGAAGCGGGCGAAACAGTTGTGATTCTTGGAAGTGCCAACTACACGAGAAGAAACATCGGAGGATATAATCTTGAAACCGATGCGGAAATCATAATGAATGCAGATGATGAAAGAGCAATAGAGTTAAATGACTATTTTGAGAAAATATGGAATAACAGGGGTGGGGAATACACCCTTCCGATTGAGGCTTATCATGAAGACGGCTTCTTCATGGGAATTATCTGGAAAATTCAGGAAGCAACAGGTCTTTGCAGCTGGTAATATAAAAAGGTGGAACACCCGTCGGGTGTTCAACCTTTTTTATCTGATTTCACCGGAACAATCGCACTCCGCATCGCACTTATTGGGAGGGAAAAACTCGTCAATGGGGAAGGAAAGCTCTCTGAACATATCGCAGGGGTCCTGACCGGGAGCATCCTCGTTATGGCATACTGAGTCGGGAATACAGAAGCTTGCTGTGGGAACGGAGAGCTGAACTTCTCGTTCCAGACGAACTAAAAGGAAAAGACCTAAAGTTACATAGATGTTTTTGCCGTCGTTGCAAGGGGTGATGGTGCCGTCAAAAACTCTATGTACACATTCGGGAACGGAAGCGGTATCAAAGTCAGATGCAGGAATGGTGTCTCTTGATAAAACAAGGGTATCAAGAACTATGGGATCAACCACTTCCGCTACCGCATTGGGCATGTTTGTTTTCTTCCAGGTAGCTATATCGAAGCTGTCTTCCTTGTATTTTGTCTGGAAAATCTTAGCTTCTCCGGTCGAACCGAAAAGAACAATTTTTTTCTCATAGAAAGCAAGACCGTCAATTTCCACAGGGCGGCGAAGACCTGTATAGGCGTTAAGTTCAACCCTGAAATAGAATTTAAGGTTTACTGTGTAATAGCCCTTGTGGAAAGGGAGAGCCTCCACATCTGAATAAATCCAGATTACTTCTGCTTTTTCTGCTGTTATTTTGCTTGCGGAATTTATGATTTCCTGATTTTCTGAGCTGACATACACCCTTAAGTTTTCAAGACATTCTTTTGCTCTGCATGAATCGTAAATGCGGGACGCATTTATGCAAACATTTTCCCCTAAAGGTCCAAGCTCTGTTGAAGATAAAATTTTATCGTCCATATAAATCCTCCTTTTAATGCAGGGAAGCCTTACGCCACCCTTTTCAATATATCATATGTAAAAGATTATAAAATGTGAAAAAACTATTGACAAATAAATTAAACTATGCTATAATCCATAAAAATTAATAGTAAAGACTGTGACGAAGACGGTCGTATTCCCGGTTTTTCAGAGAGTCTGCGTTTGGTGCGAGCAGATGGCGGGGGATGCAGTGACCCATCACTTCTGAGTCGGAGGGTTGAATTGAAGTAAGCTTCTCCCGAGAATGCTGCGTTAGTGCATAGGGCTTGTTGGAGCCTGAAGAGAGGCACGTAAGTGCAAGTTGAGTGGTACCGCGGGTAATGTTACTCGTCTCAAGTGATTGAGACGGGTTTTTTGTTTTTGACTAATGATTTTTATGAGGTGATTACATGAACGGAAAATTAAAAGAAATAGCACTCCGTGTAAAGGAACTTCGCGAAATTAAAGGATATACAACGGCTGAAATGGCGGCCTTTGCGGACGTAAAGGAAGAAACTTATCTTTCTTTTGAAGCGGGAGAGTCTGATTTTGGATTTACTTTTATTTATAATTGTGCAAAGGCTTTCGGCGTAGAAATAAAAGACCTTTTGGAAGGTTCAAGCCCCATGCTTTCTTTGTATAATTGCGTAAAAAAAGGGGAAGGAATGCCCATCGAGAGAAAATCGGGCTTTTTCTATCATCATCTCGCACCCTCATTTAAAAATAAAATGGCGGAGCCTTTCCTTGTTAAAATTCCGTATATAGAAGGCGAAACTTCTTATTCCTCCCATGCGGGACAGGAGCTTGATATTGTGGTATCGGGACGCCTTAAGATTACAATCAACGAACGTACGGAAATTTTAGAGCCCGGAGACAGTATCTATTATGACAGCAGTGCGCCTCACGCTCTTTCTGCAATGGATGGAGTTCCCTGTGAGATCTATGCGGTAGTAATGGCAGGCGAGGAAAAGGAAGAGGCAACAAAAAAGACTGTTGCCGTGAGAAAGGAACAGAAGGAAACCGTTGCGGATAAGTTTATCGATTGTGTTACCGATGAAAAGGGAGTTCTTAAAAAGATAAGCTTTAAGAATGAAGATAAATTGAACTTTGCTTTTGACTGCGTTGATGCGATTGCCGATAAAACTCCCGAAAAGACAGCTATGATGTGGGTATCGGGCGAGGGTAAAGACAGAAAGTTCACCTTCGGAGATATGAAGAAATATTCAAATAAGGCGGCAAATTATTTTGAAAGCCTCGGAATTAAGAGAGGCGATACAGTTATGATAGTGCTTAAGCGCCATTATCAGTTCTGGTTTACAATGCTTGCACTTCATAAAATCGGAGCAATAACAATTCCTGCAACAAATCAGCTTGTTGAACACGACTTTGAATACCGTTATAAGGCGGCAGGGGTTAAAGCGATTGTCTGCACAGCCGACGGAGAAGTTTCCGATCATGCTGCAAAAGCGGCAGAGGGCAGCGATATAAAGAAAATCATGGTTGGCGGCAAAAAAGAGGGATGGACAGATTTTGATGCCGAAACGGAAGTCTTTTCTGATGTATATGAAAGAAAGGCTGATTCTCCCTGCGGTGAAGATACCATGCTTATGCTCTTCACTTCCGGAACAACAGGCTATCCCAGAATTGCGGCTCATTCATATAAGTATGCTCTCGGTCACTATATCACAGCTAAATACTGGCATAACGTAAATCCCGACGGACTTCACTTTACCATTTCTGACACAGGATGGGGTAAGGCTCTCTGGGGTAAATTATACGGTCAGTGGCTCTGCGAAGCGGGTATATTTACTTACGACTTTGAACGCTTCAAATCGGAAGATATTCTTCCTATGTTCAAAAAGTACAATATCACCACATTCTGTGCACCTCCCACTATGTACCGATTCTTTATAAAAGAAGATTTGTCAAAGTATGACTTATCCACGATTGAATATGCCACAACCGCAGGCGAGGCCTTAAACCCCGAGGTAAGCAATAAATTCCGTGAAGCAACAGGTCTTACCATTATGGAAGGCTTCGGTCAGACTGAAACAACTCTTGCTATAGGAAATCTTGTGGGAACTACGCCTAAGGTTGGTTCTATGGGACTTCCCAGCCCCTTGTACGATGTTACTTTGCTTGATGCGGAAGGCAAGGAATGTGCCCCCGGAGAAGCAGGAGAAATATGCATAAAAACATCGGAAAAGGTTCCTGCCGGTCTCTTCAAGGGATATTATCTTGATGAAGCCAAGACAAAGGACGCATGGTACGACGGATATTATCACACCGGAGATCAGGCAACTCGTGATGAGGAAGGCTATTTCTTCTATGTGGGAAGAATAGACGACGTAATTAAGTCCTCCGGATACAGAATAGGACCTTTTGAAATAGAAAGCGTAATCATGGAGCTTCCCTATGTACTTGAGTGTGCAATTACCGCTGTTCCCGACGAAATCAGAGGACAGATAGTAAAGGCTACAATCGTTCTTGTCAAGGGCAAGGAAGGAAGCGACGAGCTTAAGAAGGAAATTCAGGAATACGTTAAGTCAAGAACTGCTCCTTATAAATATCCCAGAATTGTTGACTTTGTTTCTGAACTTCCCAAAACAATAAGCGGTAAGGTAAGAAGAGTAGAAATCAGAGAAAACGACAAAAACAGAAAATGAGTTTCAGGGAGACTGTGAAAATCACAGTCTCCTTTTTTCACACATTTTTCCTTTTTACATATTATGGTCATGTAGGAGGGAGAGCAGATGTTAAAGAAAAGAAAAAGACCGCCCGTTTGCACTTATGCGATTATGTTTGCGGTAGGGATTCTACTTGCTTTTATTGTTCCCGTTTGGCTTATCGCCGTGATGGAAGCAGTTATAATTCTTTTTTTCGGATGGATGCTCTTTTTCGGATGTTAGGAGGGATTTTATGAAAGTCGTAGTCATTAAACCGTCAAAATTTGTGGGAGCCATACTTAAGAAAGCCTTTAAGATAAATTAAGCTTAAGAAAAGATTAAAAGAGGATTTAAGGATGCCGAAAGTTTCGGCATCCTTTTTGTTCTAAAAAGAGCTGTCGGGAATATAATTAGATATACTGATTTTAATAAAAAGGCAGGATAACAATGGACAAAGTACTAAAGTTTCTTTCAGAATATTATTTTCCCGAAAGGCTTAAAAAAATAGCTCTGGCAGACTGCCTGTGTGAAGAAAGAACGGAAGAAATAAGGATAGGGGCAGGAAAGCCCCTGGCATTGGTGAAAAAAAGCGGGATATATTTTGTCTCCGGGGATGGCGTTGTGACAAGCTGTGAAAAGGGAGCATTTTTCACAAAGGAAGAGGTTAAGGAAATCGTAGAAAGGCTTTGTGAAAACTCGGTTTATTCCAGTCAGGAACACATCAAAAAGGGATTTATTCCTCTTAAGGGGGGACATAGAGCGGGGATCACGGGAAGGTGCGTAACAGAGAACGGGAAAATAAAATACATAACGGACTTTTCGGTTGTAAACATAAGGATTGCCAGGGAAGTTTTAGACTCTTCCGATGAAATTATGCCATATATATCTGATGGAGGTATAAAAAACACCATTATAATTTCACCACCCGGATGCGGAAAAACAACCATTCTTCGTGACCTGGCAAGAAAGCTTGGAGGAATTGAATATAGAATGAAAGTGGCTATTGCCGATGAAAGAGGGGAAATTGCTGCTACGGTAAACGGACAGGCTACGAATGATGTGGGCATTCTTTCTTCCGTTATGGATAACTGTCCGAAAAAAGAAGGCATCTTATCTATGATAAGAAGCATGAATCCTGATATAATCATAACCGACGAAATAGGCACGGAAGATGATGAAGAAGCTATACTTAAAGCTGTGAATTCAGGGATAAAGGTTATTTGTTCCGCCCACGGAAAGGATATAAGCGAAGTGAGAAGAAAAAGCAGCACGGACAGACTGTTTGGCGAGGGTGTGTTTCATCTGGCAGTTGAATTAAGCAGAAGAGAAGGTCCCGGAACTTTAGAAAGGGTGGTTTTTTTATGATAAAGTTTGCAGGCTCGGTATTGATAGTAGCGGCGTTTTTTCTTTTAGGGAGAAAAACTGCCTGTTTCAAGAGAAAAAGGCTTTCCTGGCTTGAAGAGGTTAGGCTTTCTCTGGCTGATTTCAAGGCGGCAATAGATGTGTTTGATGTGCCGGTGCCGGAGGCACTTGAAAAAAGCGGATTGACCGAAAATAAAAAAAGCTTTTTTAACGCTGATGACCAAAGGGACTATCGGATTTTTATCAAGGGTACGAAATCTGAAACTAAAGAAGGACAACTTTTGAACATAAATACATATGATGATAAATTGGAAAAAGAGGAAATGGCGGAAAGAACAAAATATTCAAATGAAGCAAAGCTTATAAAGGGAGGGCTTACCCTTGGGGGAATACTTCTTGTGATAGTGCTTTTATAACTCGGAGGGAATTATGGGAATTGAGTTTGTATTCAAGGTTGCGGGAGTGGGGATTATCGTTGCTGTGCTCAACATGATTGTTGGAAAATCAGGAAGAGACGAACAGGCACTTTTAGTTACCATAGCAGGACTTATAGTTGTGCTTGCTATAGTGATTCCCGAAGTCGGCAATCTTTTTGAAAGTATAAAAACGGTGTTCGGACTATGATTATGAAGGTTGCATCTGTCTGTGTCACAGGTTGCGTTTTTTGCATATTGCTGAGGCAAAGCGGAAGAAGTGAAATGGCGCTTATGACAGCTTTGGCAGTATCTGTATATGCCTTGTCTTTAGCCATCGGGACAGTATCTTCCATAGTGGAAAGCCTTGAAATAATGGCGGAATCTATCGGGATAGACGGTAATGTTTTTAAGACTATTATGAAAATAACCGGTGTGGCGTATGTTACGCAGCTGGCATCGGAGCTTTGTAAGGATGCAGGAGAAAATGCCCTTTCAGGCAAGGTGGAGCTATGCGGGAAAGTTATAATCTGTGCTTCGGGACTTCCTATGGTAAAAGCACTTTTTGAGGTTGTATCGGACATTTTATAAAACGGAGAAAATGATGAAGAAGATGATAATTGTAACAGCACTCTTTATTTGCTTTAATATAAGCAGTTCCTATGCCGTGAGCATAGAGGAGGTTAAAGAGGCAGAGGAGGGCTTGAGTGTTACCGCAAGAGAGAGCGTGGAAAAAATTAATGAAAGCTTTTCCTTTTATGATACGGCAAAAAATATATACAATGGAAGTTTTGAAGCCGATATCCCGTATGTGGCGGGGAAAATAAGGGATGTACTGTTTTCTGAAATCAAAATTAATGCGAAAATAATGGGGGCAGTAATCCTGCTTGGCGTGATATCCTCGTTTTTATCCAACCTGTCAACATTTTCCCAAGGCGGAGCACGGGAGGTTTCTTTTATGTGTACCTATTCCGTTCTGGCGGGGATTTCAGCATCGGGATTTTATGAGATTTCAGAGTGTGCCGGAATGGCAATCGAGGACATGGGACTTTTTATCAAAGCTCTTATCCCGGTACTGACAGGTCTTTCGGCGGCAGAGGGAAGGGTTATAAGCGCATCGGTTTTACACACTGAGGTATTGGCGGTTACAGCTATAAGCTCGTTTGTGGTTGAAAATGCCGTCATGCCTCTTACATACGCCGCCTTTGCCGTTAAATTTATAAATAATATGACAGATGAAGTAAGCCTCGGAAACCTTGGCAGGATGGCGGATAAGCTGTCTAAAAAACTTATGAGCTTCATGATGCTTATTTTTACGGGAATGCTGAGTCTCACCTCTTTTGCGGCAGGAACGGTTGAAAATATGGGGATGAAAACCGCAAGATTTGCCTTAAACACCTTTGTGCCTGTTACGGGAGGTGCTCTTTCGGAAACGGTAAGTTCAATTACCGCATCAGCCGGAATGATTAAAAATTCTGCCGGTATTTCAGGAATAATTGCTATTTCGTTGATTGCCGCATATCCCGTTATAAAATGTGCGGCAGTGAGCTTTTTATATAATTTTACGGGGGCGGTATTGGAACCTGTGTGTGATAAAAGATTATCCGGAGCGGTGACGGCTGTGGGAGAATGTATGGGAATGATTCTTGCTGCGATATCGGTAACGGCGGTACAATATATTATATCTGCATCGGTATTGCTTACCGTATATGGGAGGTAATATGAAAAGTTACATAATCACATTGCTTTCTTCTTCACTTACCGTATCGCTATCTTCTCTGTTACTTCCCGAGGGAAATGTTAAAAAATATGCAAAACTTGTTTGCTCGGTGTTGATTTCACTCACGGTTGCCATGCCGCTTAATCTGCTTAAAATTAATTTTGAGGAAATAGAATTTATAAAAGATGGGGAATTTGCCTTAAGCAGAGAGGATGCGGAAAAAATATATTCCGATAACTTAAAGGAGGAGATAAAAAAACAAACGGAAGAAGAACTTGGCTTTTTGGGGAGAGTGTATGTTACACTTGGGGATGAGTGTGAAATAAAGCTTATTGAAATATACACAGACAGAGCCCTGAAGGAAGAAGAAAAAAATGAAATAGCAGAAAAATACAAACCCGAAAAGCTGGAGGTCTATTATGGAGAAAATTAAAAACATAATGGGGAAAATAAAGAATAATAAAACCATATTGGTCATATTGTTTATAGGGATGGCTCTTTTGATGATTCCCGCGGGAGAAAAAAACGTAAAGGAGCCTGAAAATAACTTATATGAAACGGAACTTACAGAGGAAACAGAAAAAATAATCGGGAAAATAGAAGGTGCGGGAAAGGTTTATGTAATGATTTCTTTTAACGACAAAGGAAAAACATATCCCGTGACAGACAGAAATGAAAACGGGGGAAGTGTTAATGAGAAAACTGTTTCGGTGTCGGGTAAAGTCGCCCTGCGAAAGGAAGAATATCCATCTGTAAGAGGGGTTGTGGTAGTAGCGGAGGGCGGAGGAGATGAAAGGGTAAAAAACGATATAATAAATGCCGTATCGGCACTTACGGGTGCTCCGATACACAATATTAAAGTGTTCAAGTTGGAGGGATAGATTTGTTTAAGAAAAAACAGGTGGTTTTGGCGGCTCTGGTTGCCATGGTGGGACTTGCGGGATATTTTAACTGGTCTTACCAGCATTCGGAAAATGGTGCAGTTTCAGATACGGAAGATATGGAGCTTGGAGAAGCCAAGCTTGTGTCAGGCGTAAATATATCCGCAAAGGATAACTTTTTTGCAAACAGCAGAATGGAAAAGGAGCAGGGGAGAAGCAAGGCATTGGAAAGCCTTAAATCAATAGCGGAAAATCCCGAAAGCAGCGGAGAGGCAAAAAAGGAAGCGGAACTTAAAATTGTTGATATGACAATCCGAAGCGAAAAGGAATTGGCGGCTGAAGCGGAGATTAAATCAAAGGGCTTTGCTGATGCCCTTGTTTATATAAACGACGGAGCTGTCAGCGTGATAGTAAAGACTGATTCCGAACTTACTCAAACGGAGGCATCCCGGATTCAGGAAATTATAATAAGGATTACGGGAACGGATTCGGATAAAATCGGTATATCAAGATACAAATAATGTATAATCCGGGTTTCTTTGGCTATAATCAAAATAGTCTTAATCAAAAGAAACGGGGAGTTATATGAAAAAACTTTGCCTTGGGATATTTTTGGTAACAGCTTTGGTCATTTTGTCGTTGTCGGTTTATGCGGAAAGTGAAAAGAGAAAAATAGCGGACTCTGTTTTAAGATTTCATGTGGTGGCGGAAAGTAATGAGGAAAAAGACCAGTTATTAAAGCTTAAAGTCAGGGACAGAATTTTAGCTGAAACAGAAGCACTTTTTAAGGATGTTAAAAATAAAAAGGAAGCCCTTTTGATTGCAAAGAAAAATAAAGATTTAATAAAAGAGGCGGCGGTTAATGAACTTGAAAAAGCAGGATGTAATCTGCCTGTTACGGTGAGCGTAGAAAAAGAAAGATTTCCCATGAAGGAATATGAAAATATCCGCCTTCCGGGAGGTATGTATGATTCTGTTAAAGTGAACATCGGAAATGCAAAGGGAGAAAACTGGTGGTGCATAATGTATCCCGCTCTTTGCTTTTCAGGAAGCGTTTTGGGTAAAGCTTGTAATGAAGCAGAAAAAATTCTTAAAGAAGAGCTTGGAGAAGAGCGTTTTTCGCTTGTCACGGATACAACGGATACAAAAATCAGAATAAAATTTAAAATTCTTGAATTATTTTGAAAAAAACCGCAGATTTCTGCGGTTTTTTTCAAAATTTCTATTGCAAAAACAGGCGTTTTTATGTATAATAATATAGAATATGCTAAAAGGAGAAAATTTTGTGTTCAGATATTTTAAGTCCATTCAGGAACGTGATCCTGCGGCAAGGAGTATAATAAGCATTTTCTTTAATTATCCTTGTGTTCATGCCATATTCTGGCACAGGATTGCACACTTTTTCTATAAGATACATTTTTATTTCATTGCAAGATATATTTCGCAGCTTGTTCGTTGGTTTACCCTTATCGAAATACATCCGGGTGCTACGATCGGTAAAAATCTTTTGATTGACCACGGATGCGGAGTAATAATCGGTGAAACCACGGAAATCGGCGATAACTGTACCATATATCAGGGAGTAACGCTGGGCGGTACAGGTAAGGATACGGGTAAGCGCCATCCCACAATAGGCAACAATGTTATGATTGGTGCGGGTGCGAAGGTGCTTGGTCCCTTTAAGGTGGGAGACCGCAGTAAAATTGCAGCAAACGCAGTTGTATTAAACGAAGTTCCTCCGGATTGTACCTGTGTGGGCGTTCCGGGAAGAATTGTTAAAAAGGGCGAGAAGAAGGTGGACCTTGACCAGATTCACATTCCCGACCCTGTGTCTCAGGAATTTTGCCGTATGCAAAAAGAAATTGACGATCTTAAAGCAATAATAAACGAGTTAAAGGAGAAGAAAAATGAGAGTATTTAACACTATGACCGCAAAAAAAGAAGAACTTGTACCCATTAAGCCGGGCGAAGTAAGCATCTATGCCTGCGGTCCTACGGTATATAACTTTTTCCACATCGGAAATGCGAGAATGTTTGTTGTATTTGATACACTTCGTCGTTATCTTGAATATGCGGGATACAAGGTGAACTTCGTTCAGAACTTTACCGATATCGACGATAAGATGATTAAAAAGGCAAATGAAGACGGAACAACCGTTGCCGAAATTGCAGAGAAGTACATAGGTGAATATTTCACAGATGCAGAGGGACTTAACATCAAAAGAGCAACACATCATCCCAAGGCAACTGAAAATATAGATGCAATTATAGAAATTGTTTCCGAGCTTATCGAAAAAGGTTATGCTTATGAGGTTGAGGGTGACGTTTATTTCGAGGTTGAAAAGTGCGAAAACTACGGAAAACTCATTCATCAGAGCTTGGATGACTTGAAGAGCGGTGCAAGAATTGACGTTGACGAAAGAAAGAAGTCACCTCTTGACTTTGCTCTCTGGAAGGCTGTTAAGCCCGGTGAGCCCTATTGGGAAAGCCCATGGGGAAAGGGAAGACCCGGATGGCATATTGAATGCAGTGCAATGAGCACAAAGTATCTTGGTAAGACAATTGACATCCACGGCGGTGCCATTGACCTTATTTTCCCTCACCACACCAACGAAATCGCACAGAGCGAATGTGCAAACGGATGCAACTTCGTAAACTACTGGATGCATAATGCATATATCAACGTTGACAACAGAAAGATGTCAAAGTCTCTTAATAACTTCTTTACCGTTCGTGATGTTGCGGCAAAGTACAGCTATAACGTAATAAGATTCTTCCTTTTGAGTGCTCATTACAGAAGCCCCATGAACTTCTCGGACAGCCTTATGGAAGCATCAAAGAGCGGTTTGGAACGAATTACCACCTGTGTATCCAATCTTGAATTCTTGATGGGAAATGCAAAGGAAGAAGGTCTTGATAAGGCATTTGCCGAAAAGATGGATTCTTATCGAGAAGCATTTAAGGCAGGAATGGATGATGACCTTAATACGGCAGACGGTATAGCGGCGATATTCGATGCCGTTAAGGAAGCTAACTCAAAAGCAAACGAGCTTTCAAAAGAAAGCCTCCTTTACGCTAAGAATGTTATTACAGAGCTTTGCTCCGTTCTCGGCGTAATTGCAGAGGAAGAAAAGGAAGACTTGTCCGAAAAGGTTGAAGCTCTCATCAAAGAAAGAGCGGAAGCAAGAAGTGCAAAGAACTATAAGAGAGCAGACGAAATCAGAGACGAGCTTAAGGCTATGGGAATTGTCCTTGAAGACACAGCTCAGGGCGTAAAGTGGAAAAAGGCATGATTGATTTTGAATTAAAGGATAGCGTTAAAAGCTATTCGCCCCTTGCTCTTGCTTACATCGGAGACTCTGTTCATACCCTTTATATAAGGTCTAAGATAATGGCAGAGGGGGATAAGAAGGTTAATGAGCTTCATAAGCTTTGTTCGGCATTTGTAAAAGCAAAGGCTCAAAGCGATGTGATTCATGCCCTCATTCCCGAACTTACCGAAGAGGAAGAAGCGGTTTATAAAAGGGGCAGAAATGCCAAGAGCTATACGGTGGCAAAAAATGCGGATGTTACGACATACCGTCACGCCACAGGCTTTGAGGCATTGGTGGGTTATCTCTACTTAAGTGAAAATGAAGAGCGACTTTCCTACATACTTAATCGCTCTTACGAAATAATTAATACGGAGGAATAATTATGTTTACAGAAAGAGTAGCAAAAGTTGATCCCGAATTGGCTATGGCCATTGAAAACGAAGTATCAAGACAGCAGAACAAGATTGAACTTATCGCATCAGAAAACTTTGTAACAAGAGAAGTAATGGAAGCTATGGGTTCGCCTCTTACAAACAAATATGCAGAGGGCTATCCCGGTAAGCGTTACTACGGCGGATGTGAATATGTTGACGTTGTGGAAGATTTGGCAAGGGACAGAGCAAAGGAACTTTTCGGTGCAAAGTTTGCAAACGTTCAGCCTCACAGCGGTGCTCAGGCAAACATGGCAGTGTTCTTCGCACTTTTAGAGCCCGGTGATACCTATATGGGTATGAACCTTGCTCACGGCGGACACCTTAGCCACGGTTCACCCGTTAATATGTCAGGTAAGTATTTCAACGTTGTTCCCTACGGTGTTTCCGAGGAAACAGGTATGATTGACTATGATGAAGTAAGAAGAATTGCTCTTGAAGTTAAGCCCAAGATGATACTCGCAGGTGCAAGTGCATATTCAAGAACAATCGACTTTGCCAAGTTCTCCGAAATAGCAAAGGAAGTAGGAGCTTACCTTATGGTTGATATGGCACACATCGCAGGACTTGTTGCGGCAGGTCTTCATCCCAATCCCGTGGGATATGCCGACGTTGTTACAACCACAACCCACAAGACATTAAGAGGGCCCAGAGGCGGTCTTATCTTAACTAATGACGAAGAACTTGCAAAGAAAATCGACAAGGCAATATTCCCCGGTATCCAGGGCGGTCCTTTGATGCATGTTATCGCAGGTAAGGCTATGTGCTTTAAGGAAGCTTTAAGCGATGATTTCAAAGCTTATCAGGCTCAGGTTGTAAAGAATGCAAAAACACTTGCAGACAGCCTTGTTGAAGAAGGCTTTGATATAGTATCAGGCGGTACGGACAACCACCTTATGTTGGTTGACGTAAGAAAGTTCTCTCTTACAGGTAAGGAACTTGAAAGAAGACTTGATGATATCGGAGTAACCTGTAATAAAAATGCAATTCCCTTTGACCCCGAAAGGCCCTTTGTAACAAGCGGTATCCGTCTCGGAAGCCCTGCTGTTACAACAAGAGGATTTAAGGAAGACGATATGAAGGTTGTTGCCAAAATTGTTAAGATTGCGGCACTTGGAGATGAATCCAAGTACGATGAAGCAAGAGCAATGGTTAAGGCTCTTTGCGACAAATATCCTCTTTATTAATAAAAACATTTGCCAAAGCCCAAAAGGGCTTTGGCAAACCAATTTTTGGGAAAGGAGTGGTAGCTTTGGCAGTAAGACCTTTGGCTGACAGAATACGCCCCATGGATATATCCGATGTGGTAGGTCAGGAGCATCTTTTAACAGAAGGAAAGGCTCTTCGCAATATTTTAGATTCGGGAAATATTCCCAATATGATATTTTACGGTCCTTCGGGAACAGGGAAAACCACTGTTGCCAATATTGCCGCAGAAAAAAGCAATAAAAGGCTTTATCGCCTTAATGCCACAACTGCAGGGGTAAGCGATATAAAAAGCATAATAAATGAACTTGACGGACTTCTCGGTATGGACGGCGTTCTTTTGTATCTGGACGAGATTCAGAACTTCAACAAAAAACAGCAACAGTCTTTGCTTGAATTTATTGAAAACGGAAAGATAACTTTAATTGCCAGTACCACAGAAAATCCTTATTTTTACATTTATAACGCTATTTTGTCCCGATCTACGGTTTTTGAGTTTAAGGAGGTTTCGCCAAGCGAATCCAAAAAGGCCATTTGCCGTGCGGTGGATATTTTGTCAAAGGAAAGGAATATTACCTTTGACGATGATGCGATAGAGCATATTGCTCATTTGTCAGGCGGAGATGTAAGAAAGGCGCTCAATTCCGTTGAAGTGTGCATGATTGCGGCAAACCCTGACGAAAACGGAAAAATTCATGTCACATTGGAAACGGCGGTTGACTGCACACAGAAAAAAGCAATAAGATATGATAAAGACGGCGACAGTCATTATGATATAATAAGTGCTTTTCAAAAATCCATACGTGGAAGTGATCCTGATGCGGCAATGCACTATCTTGCAAGGCTTGTTTCCTCGGATGATTTGCAGATTATCATAAGAAGGCTTCTTGTTATAGCTGCAGAAGATGTGGGACTTGCATATCCTCAGGCTATAAGCATTGTGAAGTCCTGTTGCGATGCGGCTCTTCAACTTGGCTTTCCGGAGGCAAGGATTCCTCTTTCGGAGGCGACGTTGCTTCTTGCAACTGCTCCTAAATCCAACAGTGCCATTTGTGCAATAGATGGGGCGATGTCTGACCTTGAAAAGGGAAATACGGGAGATATTCCGCCTCACCTTAAGGATTTCCATTATGAGGGAGCAGCTAAAATGGGCAGGGGAGTCTCCTATAAATATCCTCACAGCTATCCTAACCATTATGTAAAGCAGCAGTATCTGCCGGACAAGATAAAAGACAGAAAATACTATGAGCCGGGAGATAATAAGTTTGAACAGTCCCTTAAGGCTTATTTTGAAAATATAAACAAATGAGCAGTTAAAACAAAAAGAGCTTCCTTTTATCGGAAACTCTTTCTGTTTACAGCAAGGGATGTGCTGTAAAAATATTGGAGAAGGGAATAATGAAAAAGACTTGTGTGTCACCACACATTTATTATAATACCCTTCTTACGGCTTTTTATTCAAAAAAATAAAAAAAGAGGTGAATTTATGAGCAGGGATAAAAAAATGGGCTTTATTGAAGGTGCAATGATTATTGCGATAGCAAATATCCTGGTTAAAATAATCGGTGCCGTATTCAAAATTCCTCTGGACACCTATGTGCTTCAGACAGACGGAATGGCTCTTTACAATACCTCGTATATGATATATAACCTGCTTTTTGTAATTTCCACCGCAGGTCTTCCCACGGCTATATCAAAGCTTGTGGCGGAGTCTGAGTCTTTGGGAGATTATGACGGCTCAAAGAAAATACTTAAAGTATCTTTGATTCTTCTTTTCTGCCTTGGCGGAATAGGAAGTATTGTACTTGGCCTCGGAGCAAAACTTTTTTCAGGACTTTTAGGATATCCCGATGCCTATCTTACAATGATAGTTATGTGTCCGAGCCTTTTCTTTGTTGCGGGGATGAGTGCTTTCAGAGGGTATTTTCAGGGTCAGAACAATATGTTCCCCACGGCAATAAGCGAAGTAATAGAAGCCATCTGTAAGCTTTTCGTTGGTCTTTCTCTTGCATATATGCTTCTTCCGAAGGGTAAACCCTTTGCTTCTGCCGGTGCAATATCCGGTGTAACTGTGGGAAGTATTCTCGCAATGAGCTTTTTACTTATCTATTTTATAAAAAGCAAAAAAAGTGAGAAAAAATCGGAAAAAACTGCACTTTCATCGAAGAGAGTGCTTATAAACATCGTAAAAATTGCCGTTCCCATAACACTTGGAGTGTCGGTTTTTACCCTGACTTCATTTATAGATACTGCTATGGTAACAAATCAGATGAAGGGCTATATCTCTCATTCTGAAACAGCAGACGAATCTATAAGAGAAAACCTTAGCGAGGAAAGAGAATCTGCATACAAAAATATTCCTGTTGAGGTTGAAAAAAGGGGAGAAGAAAACCCCTCTGAAAAGATAAAAGAAAATAAGGCAGCCTTTGTTTACGGCTATCTTGTAAGGGCAATAACACTTTTTAATATGCCGGCGGTAATAATTTCCGCAATCGCAACAAGTGCTGTTCCTGCCATTGCAGCAGCAAATGCTGAAAAAGACAAAAAGAAAAGCCGTGGATTTACAAAGTCCGCTCTTTTGATAACGATAGTTCTGGCACTTCCCTGTGCTGTGGGAATGAGCATACTTGCAAAGCCCATATTATCCCTTATCTATCATGACGGAAGCTTTTCCGTGCTTCTTAATATAATGGGAATTGCGGTGCTGTTCCTTACATTGGTGCAGATTGTAAATGCACTTTTGCAGTCCTGGGGCAAGGTGTGGATTCCCGTTATCAATATGCTTATCGGCGGTGCGGTAAAAGTTTTGGTAAACCTTATTCTGGTAGGTCGCCCCGAACTTAATATAATGGGAGCTCCCATAGGAACACTTTTATGCTATATAACCGTAGCGGCGTTGAATATTTTTGCTCTTTGCAGATATTCGGGAATAAAACCCGAATTTAAGGGCTTTGTCTTAAAGCCTTTAATATGTGCGGGAATAATGGGTATATTCACTTTCGGAGTACAATCGGTTCTTTCGGGATTTATGGGAGAAAAGGCAGCAATGATTATATCCATCGGAATTTCGGCACTCATCTACTTTGCGGCAATTGTTTTAACCAAAACCCTTAAGAAGGATGAAATACTGCTCCTTCCAAAAGGTGAAAAGCTTCTTTCGATTATGGAAAAATATCGCCTTATATAAAGGAGAAAACTATGAAGAAAAACGTGTATGAATTTGTGGAACTTATGAAAACTCTCCGCACACCCGGCGGTTGCCCCTGGGACAGAGAGCAGACTCACGAATCAATCAAAATGAATATGCTTGAAGAGGCATATGAAACCTGTGAAGCCATTGACGAAGGTGACGATTTTAAGACAATGGATGAGCTTGGCGATGTGCTTATGCAGGTGGTTTTTCATGCAATTATTGCCGAGGAAGAGGGCAAATATGACTTGGATGATATCGCAGGGAACGTTTTTGATAAGATGGTAAGGCGTCATCCGCATGTTTTTGGCGAAAATGATGAAAAAACACTTGACAAAAGCAGTGAAGTTTTGGTAAAATGGGAGAAGATAAAAAGTGTTGAAAAAGGCTTTACTTCCTATGCTCAGGACCTTAAGGACGTTGTTAAGTCTTTGCCCGCATTAACCAGAGCGGAGAAGATTCAAAAACGTGCAGGCAAGGCAGGATTCGATTGGGCGTCGGCCAATGCGGTAATCCCTAAAATAAAGGAAGAAATTAAAGAGGTTGAAGATGCCTTGGCAGGTAACGGAAACGTGGAGGAGGAAATCGGAGATTTGCTCTTTGCAGTTGCGAATCTGGCAAGGAAGCTTTCTATCGATCCCGAAAAGGCACTTATGTCTGCGAACTCAAAATTCGTTTCCCGCTTTGAAAAAATGGAAAAGCTTCATGATGGGGATGAGGATTTTGCATCCCTCGATATGAAAATAAAGGACGAGCTTTGGGAAAAGGCGAAAAAAATGTAGGAAATCGCCTCGAAAAAAGAAGGTATTTCGCAATAAACGGCGAATTGCTTATATTAAATATTTATTTATAAGGAGGAAAAAACAATGAACAAGACAGAACTTGTAATGGCAATGGTAGAAAAGACAGGTCTTTCCAAGAAGGACGCAGAAAAGGCTCTTACTGCATTCACAGATGTAGTAGCAGAGACACTTAAGAAGGGTGATAAGATCGCTTTAGTTGGTTTCGGTACATTCGAAGCAAGAAAGCGTGCTGCACGTGTTGGTAAGAACCCCCAGACAGGCGCAGAAGTTAAGATCGCAGCTACAACAGTTCCTGCTTTCAAGGCTGGTAAGGCCCTTAAAGACATCGTAAAATAAGTTGTCATAAAAATGCCGACTGTCTTCGGACAGACGATTTTTTTGTAATAATACAGAAAGGAAAACGCCATGCGACTTGACAAATATCTTAAAGTATCAAGAATTATAAAAAGAAGAACCGTT